>CAZPIF010000043.1:0-9629 GCA_964586565.1 uncultured bacterium | reverse complement strand
GAAGGATCAAATACAACATGAGGATCACTTACAAGCTCATATTTTGAATCATCACTCTCATCTTCCATATTTAGATCAGAAAAGGCCGAGAAATATTTCAGCATATATGTTTCTTGAATATCATCTACGGTAAAATCAATCTCAACATGAAATGTATCTGGATTTTCTTCTGTGGATGTGGATTCCTCACTACGATCTGAAGAATACATTTGCCAGTGCATACCATCTACTGAAGGAAAATTTTCTTCGAGCTCAAGCTCCCAATTACTGTTCGTTCCACAATTAGGACAGTCGGGATCTACATCATTGTTACCCTTATATTCAAATACACCCTCACCATGTTCTTGTGATTCATATGTCATACTATTAATAATCCATCCAACAGGCTTGTTGACAGCAAATATCATTCTTCGCCCCCAATCAGCAGCATCATCTTTTATAAATATTATTTCTGCTGCTGCAGTGAATGATGACCCTGTTTCACTATTTGGAGGTTGATTGATTTCCATTTCTAAACATCCAGAAACAGTTAGAATAGTTAAGATGATTGGTATATGATTTTTTAGCTTATTTATCATTATCTCTCCATTTCTTTAGGTGACTTATTTGTCTATTTCAAATCAATTGTAGTAAATGTAATGAAACCTTTGAAGTACATAGCAACAGACTATTTTAATAAGGTAATTGGTAATATTTCTATTTTTTTATCTGTTAAGACCTTTAGAAAATAAATGCCTGATGGTTGATTATCTAAGGAAAACTTAATCTTGTGATTGCTTTTCCCATATAACTTATATTGATTTGAAATAATTTTTTGACCATATACATTATATATCTCTATAGTAGAATTAATATCTTTATTTGATAAAATATGTATAATACTATTATAATTAAATGGGTTTGGGTATAGTGCTTTTATTAAAAATTCTTCTGGCCCTAAATTAAAATTTTTTATTCCAAGATTAGCTTGGCCTGCACCGCGTATTAAATAATTCCTATTATTTACTTGAAGGTTATTGAAAACCTCTTTGACACCATCAGGCCAATAGACTACAGCTGAATCAACATTGCTTGTATTTGACAAACCAAAATGTATATCTAGTGTACTTTGGCTACAGTAACTATTGCCCGCAGCAATATAATTGACTTGCTGAATATTAGAATGGTACAATTCAACAGTAGAACCAATTGCAAACAAATTATTCTCTTCTTGCCTTAATCGTAAAATAATCCAGTTATTGAGGTCTGAATCATTTCTCAATAGATGTACTGATCCTATATTAGATGGACTTCCAACTAACACTATATCAAGATCACCATCTTGATCTAGATCACTAAATGCTGATCCATACCCGTTATTTGCAATTACCGCACCACAATCTTGCTGAGACATCGAAAATGTAAGATCTCCATTATTTAACATTAAAGAATTATACACTCCACCATATGCTGTCTCATTATTATTATAAAGATCTAACCAGCCATCATTATTGGCATCAAAAAAAAATGTACCCCAACCCATACTACCAATAATATCTTGAGTCCCAGAAAACTCACTAATATCTGTAAATACGCCATTAGCCGAATTTAGGAGCAGTGAATTTTCATTTAGGTTTGTTGTATAAAAATCAAACAAACCATCCCTATTAATATCACCAAAAGCAACACCCATTCCCATTACCTCTAAGTTTGTTTGGGATTGCCAAGATACATCAAAAAAAGTTCCATTTCCTCCATTCCGCAACAAAATATTACCATTATAATTATCCTGAGTTATAAAAATATCTTGATCACCATCTCTATCATAATCAATGGTTCCAAGCCCCATAATTACGCAACCAGAGGGTGGACCAGTTGCTCCTATATTCTGGGCAACTTCTACGAAAGTACCGTCACCATTATTCTTAAATAAGAGATTGGACACATATACTAAACCAATGTATAAATCCAGGAAACCATCTTGGTCATAGTCAAACCAGGAACATCCTGATACTCTATCATTAATTATAATCCCTGCTAAATTGGTTACATCTTGAAAATTTCCATTTCCATCATTTTCAAACAGACGACTAGTACCAGTTGTTGCCCCAATAAATACATCTTGATCACCATCATTATCATAGTCAGCAGCAATAACTGCTCTTGCTTCCATATTAATACTTAGGTTTGATTCAATAGATACATCTATAAATTCCATATTACCGTTATTTTTATAAAGATGAGTTGTACCACCAGTTCTTGTAGTAAATAAAATATCATCTAGACCATCATTATTGTAATCAAATAAGCATACACCTTGAGAAAAACCTGAAAAAGATAAACCTGCACTATTTGTGATATCATTGAATATGACATCGCAAAATGCAATATTTAAGAAGAAAATGTATTTTAGAAATTTTTGCATAATATAAATATTAATCTGGATTATTTGCCTTTTACATTTGCAAATTTACTCTTAACTGTAATTTGAATCATCTAATTAAGAATTAAAATTAATTACTAACAGATTCTATCATTAACTATTGCAATATGAATATCTATTACAAAAATAAGAGAATGTATTTCTTTCTAATTAATTTTTTTATATTATTTCAATTAAATAGTGCTTTTGCACAGGGTGGTATTAGCTGAAGACGCCCTCTTCTCCCAGGTGGGAGTTTACTTGAATATAATGACTCACAGACTGGACAATTATCAATTGGTTTATCCTACGAGCATGAAAAATTGGATAAAGCAAAATACGGTGACAAGTTTATACCAAACTATAATAAAGAAAGGACGGATAACAGTAGCCTCACTATTATAACGTCATATGGAATAACAGATCATCTCACACTGAGTGCATTCTTTCCATTCCGATATATACTTAACCAAAAAGTACTTTTCAGAGGCCAAAATCAAAATATGTATCATGGGGGAAAATATTTCCGTGAATCATATGGTCTAGGAGATGTAATACTACAGGCAAGAGTTCAACAGACTGTTTTTAATAATATCCCTATTATTTTGGGGTTAGGAGTCAAACTAAGCAATGGCAAAATAAATATGACTGATCAATTTGGTCAAAGAATCAGCGATAACCTACAAGTTGGTACAGGTACTATAGACCCTATACTATCAATATATAGTAGCAAAAATATAAAACAATTTATACTATCAGCTGGAATTTTTACACGACTAACAAATGGTGAGAATATATATGGCTACCGCTACGGTAACGAAATACAAACTTTAATCAATCTTGACTATATTGAGAGTCCATTGCTTTACGGAGGTATTCAGTTTAGTCATTTATTTTCTACTAGAGATTACTATGAATATGGTAAGGTTACGAGAGACAGAGGAGGGGAAAATTACTTTATTACCGGAAAGTTAGGTACTAAAGCAACTGATAGATTAGACTTTGAAATGACAATGCAAATACCTGTCTATCAAATGTTGAATGAAAGTCAACTTGTATCACCATTAATTATCCAGTTTGGATCATTATTTAGGTTTGGATTATGATTAGAAATTTTAGTTTTATTGTAATAGTCATCACAACATTATCTTGTGCACTATATAGAGATGAAGAGACACCTGATATATTTTATGAATTTTCAGATTTTGAAATATTAGAATTAGGAAGGACTTTTTCAGATATGATTATTTCTAATGATGGAAAAAATTTATTTTTATCTGATTACAATAATAACTCTATTCTTAAAATAAATACCGAAAATAATTTAACATTAGAAAATACTCTAATCGTTGGATCAAACCCGATTGCTATAGATCTTAATAATGAAAATTCTACGCTTGCAATTACACATGAAGGAGAATCAACTGTAATGATAGTAGATACTAAAATAATGTCTGTACAAAATGTTCTACCAGTTTCACTTATGAATATGAATGACCTTATTTTCGTCGATGACTCTACTGTTATTTTATCATCTAAAACTGATCCTTCTTGCATAACATTAAACATAAACACTGGGGAGGAAATAACTCAATCAGTTCTTAATGGTGAATTTGCAATAGATAGAATAAATAGCACTCTTTTTGTTGCAACCTCATCATCAATAAAGAAATATAATTGGTCAGAAGATAGGTTTTATCAGGATCCCAATATATCAGACCCTTATGGTTTTGTAGGTAATGTTAACCATATAATCTATAATATTGAAAAAAAAATTATCTTAACGTGTATAAAGGATAAAAATGAAATTTCAAATGTTCAGCATGTATACTCATATCATAGTGAAGATATGACATTTGCTGGCAAATATCAGATCAAATCTCCAGGACTAGCAGTTGCAATCACTGAAGATGGTAATAGAATTTTTGCCGCGCCAACAGACTCTGATGAGATTGGTGTATTTGTCATTGAATTTTCTCAAAATACTAAACTAGAAACTAATTATTATCTATCTGCAGGTAATTTAGCAAAAAGAGGTATAATAATTGATCCTGGTGAAAAGTATATATATAGTCTAGTGAATATACCAGGAGATGATAACTCGTTTGAACCATACAATGACTTTTCTTTTGATCTACAAAGAATAAAATTATATTAGCCTGAAAAAGGAGTAATCTTGTTTATACAAATTCTGATTAACCTGATAATCATATTGATCTACAGTTTTATAGGTTTTAGTTGTGGAGAAAATAGAATAAAGAATCCAAAACCTAATATTGTTCTTATTATTGGTGACGACCATGGCTATCCATATTTTGGATTTATGGGTGCAGATTATGTTAAAACACCAAATATGGATGAATTAGCATCAAGTGGAACATTATTCACTAATGGGTATGTTCCAGATAACCATTGCCGTCCTTCATTAGGAACATTAATAACAGGAATTTTACCTATTGATTATGAAAACAAAGTTAGTTTGATGCATACTCAGCAAAATATAGTAGATAGAAAAGAAAAAAGAGAATTTGATCATCATGCAATGAAATATTTTGAGACTCTACCTAAATTGCTTAGGCAAAAAGACTATGTCAGTTTTCAAGGAGGTAAATGGTGGGAATTTAATTATCAAAATGGTGGTTTTGATTTTGGAATGACCACAGGTTGGACATCTGATGAGAGAAATAATGTAGGTAGTTGGTTTAAAAAATTTATGGGAGGCGATGGATTGAATTTAGGTAGACTAACCATGGAACCTGTTTATGAGTTTATTGATAAAAACAAAAACCGACCATTTTTCATTTGGTATGCTCCTGAGTTACCTCACTACCCTTTCGATGCACCAGATAAATATTATAACCTATATAAAGATACTAAAATGACAGAATCAGCAAAACGCTATTACGCAAATTGTACTTGGTTCGATGATGGCGTAGGAGAGCTAAAACGCTATTTACAGGAGATTGATGAATTTGAGAATACTCTTTTTATCTATGTCAATGATAATGGCTGGGAACAACGCCCTGATCAAGAATTTTGGAATGATCCAATGCGATCTCATAATGGAGGTGATAAAGGTAAATCTTCTATTTTTGATCAATCATTTCGGACACCAATTATTTTTTCTTGGGAAGGGAAAATTTCAAGAGGAAAACGTTTAAGCCAATTAATGCATAGTGCTGATATTCCAGCTACAATTTTAGATTATTTAAACTTGGAAATACCGGCTGATTACTTTGGAAAATCGTATAAACCTGCTATCGATGGTAAATACTTTACTGGTCGAAAAGAAATTATTGGAAATATTACAACTACTCGATCCTTCAAGGATATGATGGGAGAGCCAACTGAGGGATATTGGCTTCGTAATGAAAATTGGTTTTTTCAATGGAATGTTACAAAAAATGAAAAAAAATTATTCAATATGAAAACTGATTTTAATAATGACTATGATTTAGCCCAATTAAACCAAGAATTAGTGCAATTATATACAGAAAATATTCAACAATGGAAAAATAACCGAGAAATTAACAATCACTCACGGAACAAGTAATTTTCCTCTAGATAATTTTTGTAGACTTCCTATTTTTTCGATTATTATACTATATACTCCAAAAGATTTTTCTACTGTACCACGTATAATAAATAGTTTTTCCCAATGCAATAGATCACCAAACTGCCTGTAAGTATTGGGAAATAGTATGCACTCATAGATGTCCGTTTCATCTTCTAATGTTAAAAATTCCATGGATTCAGAGTGACGTGTTATTGATTCTTTACATGTTATATAGACACCCATTAGATAAATTGATTGACCAAAATAATTCGGTATGTCTTTTGCATATCTAATTCTGGAACTCATGACTGGTCTATATCTAGATAAGGGATGAGCAGATACAGGAAAACCAAATATATCCGACTCTAATCTATATCGATCACTTGCTGTTAGATCTTGATCTAATGGGCTATGACGAAGTGGTATTCGAGAGCCATTTTGCAGATAAAATACCGCAACTTGATAGGCTATTTTCTGATGACTTGATTGTGGAGCAATATTTTCAAAACATCCTGCATTAGTTAAAGCCATAGCATCGGATAAATCTAAATTAACACGCAATAGAAAATCATCCAGAGAATCAAAATATGCAGTTTTACGCTCTTCGAGTACTAAATCAATGGCTCTTTTTTTTATACCTCTAATACTCATAAAGCCCATTTGAATTTTATTATAGTTACCACGCCATTCATAGTAACTATTATTTATATCTGGGCGTAGTATCTTTATACCAAATCTCTTTGCTTCACTCATATAAGCATATGATGAATAATATCCCCCTCTATTAGATATTACAGCTGACAAAAATTCTGCAGGAAAGTGTGCCTTAAGATATGCACAGGTAAAAGAGAGCATGGCATATGACGCAGAATGTGGTTTGCAAAAAGAGTATCCCACAAAAGAGGCTATCATATCCCATACATCTTTAATTATTTCAGAAGAATATCCTCGGCTTTGTGCACCACGAGTGAATCTATTTTTCCATGATAAAATCATGTACTGCATTGAGTTTCTACTCATTATCTTTCTCAATTGTTCTGCTTCTTTATATCTTAGTCCTGCCATAGTCATCACCGCCATAGACACTTGTTCTTCATAAACCATTATTCCATAAGTCTCTTTTAAAAAATTAAGAGCAGGATGAGGTATCTTCCATTTTTCTCCGTGAATCCGAGATAACATCAAATTAGTGTACTTATTAGCTGCCGGACGAATAATAGATGAGTATATAACTACATGTTCAAAGTCTACTATATTTGTTTTAGCTAAAAGTTGTCGAGTAGCAGGACTTTCAATATAGAAAACACCCATAGTTTTCCCTGAATTCATTAATTTTTCAGTCTTTTTATCACCCACAGGATGAATCTTATGATAATCTAGATATTTACTTCTTACAGAATTATTTCCATAATTAAGATTAATATGCCTAATGGTATCACGAACCACTGACAGACTACGGTTACCTAAAATATCTATTTTGAGCAGCCCTGCATCTTCTACCTGATCTTTTTCCCATTCTACTATCTGGACGCCTTTTGGAGCTGTCAATACTGGAACATATTTACGAATTTCATCAGGAACAATTATCACTCCTCCTGGATGAACTGATGGATAACGAAACGCACCTACTATCTGATTACTATCTTCCAATATCTTTAAAGTATCGCTATTAGAATCTCCATTAGCAAAATGTTGATCATTACAAATTAATTTAGGTAAATCATTATCTGAAGTATGCCAGCTAATACGCTTCGTAATACTGTTTATTTCCTCATTAGATAATCCATATACTTTCCCTACCTCACGAATAGAAGATCGAAATTTCATAAATACCTGATTAGCAACCATAGCTGTTCGTTCGGGACCATACTTTTTGAAAATATAATCGAGGATATCATCTCTTTCATCCCAGGGAAAATCAATATCAATGTCAGGCATATCTTCTCTTTCTGGATGAATGAATCGTTCGAAATGCAATTGATATTTTATCGGATCAACCTGCGTGATAAAAAGGCAATAACTGACTATCGATGCTGCTGCAGATCCACGGCCAATTGTAGCTCGTGTCATGGCAACAATATCTTCTACGATAAGAAAATAAGAAGCAAAACCTTTATGAATAATAATATTTAATTCATACTCGATTCTCAAAGTTATTTGATTGTTGATATCACCATATCTTTTTTTTGCACCTTCGTATACCTTTTTTTTCAAATTCTTATTTGCAATATATGTCTCTTTTAAAGTGAGTCCTGGAAAAATAGTATTGATAAATGACCAATCAGTTTTGCATCGATCTGCTAAGTATTGACTGTTATTAAGTGCGTCTAGACTATTGGGAAATAGTTGTACCATCTCTCTTTCATTTCGAAACCAATGCTCTTCTGACTTATGATTAATGGGAGCTAAATTTTTCAGCGTAGTTTTACAGTCAATAGCTCGAAGAATCTTATGAATTTTATGATGACTTTTTTTGTTAAAATAAACGTCACCTGTAGCAATAATTTCTAACTTAAGATTTTTTGATATTTTTTTTGCATATAACTCACTGACACCAGGGCGTAGCTCAATAAAAAGGTTTGTTTTAGGTACAAAACTATTCAGTTTTTCTAACACTTTTTCATCATGAGCCATAAAAAATAAACCGTAAGTATATCCCTCTAAAACATTAGATATATCTTGATTAATATTATTATGAACTGTAGATAATATTTTGCAAAGATTTTCATAACCATATTGATTTTCTACTAATATTAATACTTCTTCTTTAGCTAATATAAGATTTGCTCCTGCAATAGGCTTTATATCTTTATAACGACATTGTTGAATAAAACGAATTAATCCCCATATTCCATTAACATCAGTGAGGGCTAATGTCTTCATTGATAATGATTTAGTAAGCTCTAATAGATCTGTGATTGATATCAAACCTCTCATAGCAGAATAGACAGAATGTGTATTCAGATGTATAAACATTATTGATTTCTGAGAGCCTTGAAAACATCAACAGTCTGTAAAATTTTCTTACCATATTTTTTTCTGAGTATTTCTACTGCTTTTGATAAATCCATACTACGTTTTTCTGTTGTAAAAAATAAATCATGTTGCTCAGCATATGGATAGAACCCCCACACATCTACTAGGATACTTCGTATACGGTTACGACGTTTATTAGCTTTAAATAATAATTGCTGCAATATATTAGTGACTGATCTATCATCAATCTTTTCCACAGTACCTATTTTCTGTTTCTTATAGCCATCTGTATAGTAAATATCTAATCTAATTTTCTTCGCTAATTGTTTACGCTTTCTTAGCTTGCAAGCAATCTGTTCTGCAAGATCTTTTACAATGGCATTAAGTGTGATTATATTATTACTATCATTTGGAAGTATTGTTTGCTCAACAATATGCTCTCTAAGTTTTAGTTGTTTTACTGGTGATGTATCATAGCCTTTTGATTCATCATAGAGAGTACTAGCATGTCTACCAAATATTGTGCGAAAAGCATCTATTTCTTCCGCCATAGACTGGATCTGGCTCACACTTCTTATCATCAAAAAATTCAATAAATAACGTACAGATTTTTCTTGCGCTGTTGGTAGTACCGTAGATTGCAAAGGTGATAGAAATTGTTTTTCTTTACCAATCTCTACTTTATGAACATGACCT
>CAZPIF010000042.1:0-9678 GCA_964586565.1 uncultured bacterium | reverse complement strand
AATGGCATTGCATGGTGGAATTATTCCTTTTGGAGGTACCTTTCTAGTATTTGCTGACTATGAACGTCCCGCATTGCGCCTAGCCGCAATTCAAAATGCTAGGGTCTTACATGAGTTCACACATGACTCATTTTTTGTTGGCGAGGATGGTCCTACTCATCAGCCTATTGAGCATGCTATGGCCTTAAGGACTATACCCGATTTTAATGTTTATCGTCCTGCTGATGCCAAAGAGACAGCAGTTTGTTTTAGACTAGCAATGGAGAATAAAAATAATCCTAGTGCATTGCTTTTAACAAGGCAAGGTGTCCCAGTTTTGGATCAAGGTTATGAAGCATTAGATTCGAATGTTCGTAAAGGAGCTTATGTTGTTAAAGACTGTGGTAGTAATCCAGAACTTGTATTCATTGCAACCGGTTCAGAGGTATCATTAGCAATAGAAACAGCAGAATTAATGTTGGATAAAAAAATTCGGATAATCAGTATGCCTTGTATGGAAATTTTTGATAAACAATCAGATGATTATAAAGATCAGCTTATTCCAAAACGTGGTTGTTTAAAAATAACGATTGAGGCAGGCATCACAGCTGGATGGGAAAAATATGCAGGCGTTAATGGACTATCCATTGGGCTTGATCATTACGGTGCATCTGCTCCTGGAAAAGATCTGGCACATGAATTTGGCTTTACAGCGGAAAAAGTAGAAGAAAAGATCAGAGCTCATTTGAAAACTTTATTATGAAAATACATTTAGCTACAGATCATGCTGGACTTGATCTAAAGAACACTATAAAAGAATATCTTTCAGATAAAGGATATGATGTTACAGATCATGGTGCACATGAATATGATGCACTGGATGATTATCCAGATTTCATTTTTCCTTGTGCTCATGCTGTTTCAGAAGACTCAAATAGTAGAGGAATAATACTTGGTGGCTCAGGGCAAGGAGAAGCGATGGCTGCAAACAGGATTAAAGGGGTAAGAGCTGCAGTCTTTTACGGTGGGACAGAAGAGATAATCAAATTATCGAGAGAGCATAATAATGCAAATATATTATCATTAGGTGCTCGTTTTATGTCAGAAGAAGAAATATACAATGTCCTTGAAATATGGCTATCTGGAAATTTTGAAGGAGGGCGCCATAAACGCCGGATTGAAAAATTAGATTTATAATCTTATTTGCATAAAGCTCCATTAATACTATGGTAACTTAATTTTAGTCTTTCAATTATTCCTTTTTCTATATTATAGATATCACATGCATCATATGGTTTGGCATAAACATGTAAGCTTGTTGCATACTGACTTGTAAGATTTTCCACCGAATGAATATCAGCTGGGCCATCTAGAAATCCCGGCGAACAAGATAATTTCTGAGTCATTATCAATTCTAGAGGATCAGTGGATTTTTTCTCATAATTACATATTTGAAGCTTTCCGTCTTGAACTCTTGCCCAACACTTTTCACCTTCATGCCCATGGATTGGTGCTGATGTATTTGGTGGCCAACACACTACCATTATTTCAAAGTCAACATCCTTATGAATTAGGTTTCTTGTATAATGATTATTTTTTTGGAGTTTGTACTTTTTTAATTCATTTTTACTAAGATCAACTTTTTTTAAATAAGCTGAAACATCAGAAACTGGGAAATCTAATTTTGAGAACTCTTTTAGATCATCTATAATTTTTTTAATCATTGTTAGGCTTCATAATAAAAGTCATTATTAATTAATAACCCATATACTCAACTTACTTCAGAAAATTAATTCATTGAAAAATAATATATTACTTAATTTTAATTATATATTGTTATATGACTTGAATAATATTTTAATTCGGATTGGCTGTTTTTCGTGTTTGTAAATTGTCATCTCTATATATTTAATATTTTTGATAAAATAATTTTTAGTTATAATTAAAATGAAAAATAAATTGTTACCAATATTTACTGGTGTATTAATATCATCTTTTATAGCAATAATAAGTATCTATTTTAGTGCATTATTAGGAACTGAGCTATTTGGTTTTAAGAAGAGTCCAGTTTCTCCAATTTTACTCGCTATTATTATTGGAATATTTATATCAAATACATCAGAATTTTTAAAAAAATTTGATACTGGAATTAAGTTTTGCATTAAACATATTCTTAAACTTGGTATAATCCTAATGGGCATTAGGCTTGGTCTGAGTGAAATGCTTGGCTTTGGTGTAAAAAGTCTGATTATTGTTACTCCTTGTATTGTTCTAACAGTGCTCCTGACAAAAAAGAGCGCAAGTATCTTTAAACTGAAATCAACTATGGCCACTCTAATAGCTGTTGGAACCAGTATTTGTGGGGCAAGTGCAATTGTTGCTACAGCTCCAGCAATTTCAGCTAAGGATGAAGAAGTTGTTTTTGCAATAGCCAACATATCAATATTTGGCATTGTGGCAATGTTTTTATACCCATTTGTTGCCAATGTATTATTTCCATTAGACTCGATTTCAGCCGGCATATTTTTAGGCTCATCGATCCATGAAACTGCTCAAGTAGCAGGTGCAGGTATTATATATTCAGATCAATTTTCTCAGCCACAGGTATTAGATATTGCCACCTTAACAAAGTTAATAAGGAATACGGCAATGATTATTGTAATACCTTTTTTATCCTATCAGAGTATTACAGCTACTAGGAATAATTCCTTCTTCTTGCAAATAAAGTCCATCTTTCCATATTTCATATTAGGATTTATAGCGTTTGGAATTTTTAGAACTATTGGAGATGTAGGTATGAATGATAGTGGTTTGGCTTTTGGTTTTTTGGATGCATCTAAGTGGAAAGATCTAATTTATTTCATTAATAACTTATCAAAGTTTCTTTTAACAATTGCGATGTCTGCCTTAGGTATGTCTACAAATGTTAAAGTATTTAGATCGATTGGTATTAAGGTTTTCTATTATGGATTAACTATGTCCTTTTTTGTTGGATTAGTTAGTTTAGTATCAATTTTTATCCTTATTTGATTAGAAAAAAACCGGGCTATTATTTTAAATTCAACCTATTGAAAATTGGATATTTATAAAATGAAATATATTTTTCTCTTTCTTTTAATTTTTTCTTCACAATTATTTGCAGAATGTTCAGATCTTGATGAAACTGAATGTAGTAATTGGCCAGATTATTGCTCTTGGAACGAAGATGTAGGAGTATGCCAAGAAACTGGAGGTGGTGGAAATCTAGACTACGGTCCCTATGAATTTTCTTATTTAACAGAGTCTGATGGCCTCAGAAATGGTCCAGATTATATGAACGGTATATTGTATTACCCCACAGAAGCGGCCCATCCATATAGGTCCATTATTTTTACCCCAGGTTGGGGTGGAGAGAGCACGTCTATGACTGGCTGGGCTGAATATTTTGCATCGTATGGTTTTATCGCAATGGCAATAGGCCCTAATGATGTAGAGAATGATACTCATCAAATGAGAGCCGAGGGACTTATAGATGCCATAGAAACTATAAAACAAGAAGACGAAAGAACAAATTCTCCTCTATTTGGTATTGTGGATTCTGATAGATTTATTGTAGCAGGATACTCAATGGGAGGTGGGGCATCTCAGGTCGCCTTAGTATTGGACCATCCATTTGTAGAAGAATCAATAGTGGGTGCAATTGCACTTAACCCAACCGTTATTTTCGAAGATTGCGATCTTTGTCCTGGCAATGAATATTGTATTTGCCTCGTTCCTGAATTTTTGCAACATAATAAGCCCACATTGATAGTAGCTGGTCAATATGAATTACAAGAATTACCAGATTATGATGGTTTACTAGGACAAGATATATATGAAAATACCCCAGAAACTAATGTGAAAATTCTTTATGAAATTGAAAACGCAGGACATAGTGCAGCAGAAGCATCTGCGGGCCAAGTTCATGAAAAAATGTTACACTGGATGAACTATCTTTTACTTGAAGATAATTCTTATTGTGATTCATTAATGCTTTTACCTGATGATGCTTCGCAATACTTAACAACTTTGGAATGTGAAATAACTTTTAATTTTGATTTAAACAATGATAATCTAGTTAATCAACTTGATATACTTATTGTTGTAAATATGATTTTAACAGCATCGATGAATATTACTGATCCTAATTATGATGGGGTAACTGATATTTTTGATGTTTTATACTTCATCGATTACATAAACAACATATAGTTAATGATGATTATCAACCTTAAATATTTTATTCTATTAATTGTAATAAATATACTTATCCTTTCCTGTGAATCAGAGAGCCATGTTAGGACGTATCGCTTACCAAAGAAAGTTGAGAAATCGCAAGATAATTTAGAAAAAGGGGCTAAAGAAGATTTCAAACTTGGTTGGATAAAACCAGCTATATGGGATAAGGTGGATGGGCACTCAATGAGACTTGCAAGTTTCAGTGCCCCATTCAAAAATGGTAATGCGGATATATCTATCACATCATTCTCTGGAGAGAGTGGTGGTGTGGTTTCAAATGTAAATCGTTGGTTAAATCAGATTGATTTAGACAATATGTCGGAAAATAGTATAAATGAAATAGCTGTGAAAAAATCTGGAAATTTAGGAGATTTCCTATATTTTAAATTGGTAAATGAATCTAATCTTCAATCGGCGATTCTTGCTGCTATATATCAACTTGAGAATAGAACAGTCTTTGTAAAACTTTCAGCAACTTTAACTGGTTCCGAGGATATTGAACCTGATTTTATAAGTTTCTGTAAGTCCATTTACACAGTGAAATAATTATGTTTAAGAAATTTAGCAAGTTGATCACTAGCCCAATAATTTTTTCTTATACTCTAATATGGATGATAATCCTGGTATTTTTTGGAACAATCGCACAGAAAGATATTGGGCTTTATGCATCTCAGCTTAAGTATTTTTCCTCTTATTTTTTTCTATTAGGTGGATTTATTCCTCTCCCTGGAGGTCGACTTGTTTTGCTGATAATGACTATTAATTTAGCTTCAAGCTTATTTAAAAAGAATCTATGGAGGCTTAAGAAAATTGGAATTATCATTGTACACATAGGGGGTTTACTTCTGCTTCTAGGTGGTGGTATTACTGCTCAATTTAGTTCAGAGGGGAATATGGTAATAGCAGAGGGAGAAACTTCAAACTATGTCGATGATTATTTTGATATGGAGTTAGCATTTATTAACACTTCTCTAAAAGATAGTTTAGAGTATACAGTGTTTGATGCGCCGCTGTTAAGTGAAGGAAATACAATAGAATACGAAAAATTTAATTTTGGAATAAAGATTATTAGTTTTATTGAAAACGTTAGAATTGAGAATAGAATATCTCCTGCAGAATCGATATATAAAGGTTTTCTTAAAGACTTTGTAATACTACCTCAAAAGCCAGAAAAAGAGGCAACTCAGAATCGACCAGGCATTGTTCTTAAACTGTCAGGTTTGAGTCCTGATGAAGATGGTATATATGCACTATTTCTTGGTCAAAAAAATCCTGATACCTTCACAATAAATGGAGATTTATTCTTTACCGAGTTCAGAAAAAAACGTACATACTTACCATTTTCTATAAATTTATTAGATTTTGAAAAAATAATGCATCCAGGTACAAATGTTGCCAAGAGTTACAGTTCTGAGGTTAATTTGGTAGAAAATGATATTCCTAGGAGGATACTTATTCAAATGAATGAGCCACTTAGATATCAGGGCTACACATTCTACCAGGCATCTTTTATTGATGGCTTAGATAAAGAGACTACTGTTTTAGCAACTGTGAAAAATTATGGGCGTTTATTCCCATACATCTCGAGTATAATTATGAGTGTAGGATTACTAATTCATTTGTTGATGAGTCTCCCAAATATGATTAAAAAAAGAAACTAATGACTTCGATATTAAAAGCCAGATTCCTATTTACTATTTTGATCTTTATAAGTTCTAACACTCTTTTTGGATTTGAAATAAGGGACATTCCGCTTCAGGATGAAGGAAGAATAAAACCACTTGATACATTTGCACGTAATCATCTGCTGGCGTTCTATGGAAAGAGATCAATAAATGAACTTGATTTATCTGCTACCGACTGGTTGATAAACCTTATACTTAATCCTAATGAAGGGAGACAGCAAAAAATTTTCAATATTAGGAATCCCGAAGTTGTGTCAAGTTTATTTCTTGAGTGGACCTCAGATCATAAGTATCATTATAATGAAATAATTCTAGGTCTCAGAGAGCAAGCTTCACTTTTAAAAGCTATTGATGAAAAAGAAAATCAATACAGATCTATTTTTGAAAAACAATTATTACAATTAAGGAATAATATTTTAAGGTTTGAAGGTATATCCTACCTGAAAGACCTTAGATTAATTCCTCCAAGTTTTGAAAGTGAATCTAGAGATTGGCTTACACCATTTGATTTAATATTAAATAACGCTTACATCGATGAAAATCAGGAGCGTATTTTAAATTCATTACAGTCTTATTTAGGTAGTCGTCTTCTTGGCAAAAAGACTGAAATGGGTGATGCACTAAAAAGCTACAAAATAGCCTTACTATCATCCCCTATTCAGGAAATTGATATTGATATATTAGAAAAAGAAACCTGGATGAACAGATCGAATCTTTTTCAAAAAAGTCTAGTTTTTTATTTACTGGCATTTCTTTTATTATTATTCAGTTGGATGATTAAACCGAATTTTTTAGTCAAAATCTCTTATTTATCATTGAACCTTGGTTTAATTCTGCATGGATATGGAATCTATATTAGAATGTATATCATGGGTAGACCGCCTGTAACAACACTATATGAGTCTGTTATTTTTGTTTCATTTGTTATCATTATTTTAGCTGTATTCTTAGAATATTTTAGAAAGGATGGTTTGGGGGTTTTTGTAGGAGCAGTCAGTGGATCAATATTGCATTTTGTTGGTTTTAGTTATGCATCTGATGGAGATACTTTGGGAATGTTGGTCGCTGTACTAAACTCCAATTTTTGGCTTGCAACTCACGTTACAACAATTACAATGGGCTATGGCGCATCTCTAATGGCTGGATGTGTAGGTCACTTATATCTTATACAATTATTAAGATCAAACAAAGAAAGTGCAAATCTTAAAAGCATATTTAATAATTTATTTGGAATTACCTTGATCGCACTTTTTTTCACATTGTTTGGTACAATATTGGGCGGTATATGGGCTGATCAATCATGGGGAAGATTCTGGGGTTGGGATCCAAAAGAAAATGGAGCATTGCTCATAGTTTTATGGCAACTAATGATGATTCACATGCGATTATCCGGACTTGCAAGGCCTAATGACTTTGCACTAGGAATGGCTTTAAATAATATCGTTGTTGCACTCGCATGGTTTGGTGTAAACCTACTGCAAGTTGGACTGCATAGTTATGGTTTTGATGATGGTGTTGCTAAAAATCTTTTTATTTTCATTGCATTTGAAATTATTTTCTGTTTAAGTCTATACTTTTGGCCTAGAATTAAATTGCGTTTTTCATCCTTATCTTAATCTTTTTTAATTCCAAGCAATGATAGACACTGTTGACTTTTAATCAATAAATTCTGAATGCCAATGCTTGGTTTTTCAGAACGCTCAGTATCAAACATATTATTTTGGGTCACTCGAAAAAAGTGGCTGATACTATCATTCTTGTTTAGTATTTCTTTTTTTTATATGCCATCTCCAGATGGTTTACATCCAGAAGGACATCGTACTCTTATTATTGTAATTGTTGCACTTATACTAATAGTAAGTGAATCAATTCCTCTTCCGGCAGTTGCTATCTTGATTTTAATTATGGAAGTCATTCTTGGTGTAGATACAGCAGATGGTGTTGCATCTTCATTTATGAGTGACGCTGTTTTTTTTATCATGGGGTCTTTGATGCTTGCAGTTGCATTAGTTAAGCAAGGATTAGATAAGAGACTTGCACTTAGTGTAATCAATATAACAGGAAATAAGACTTGGCGCATAGTCGTAGGTTTTGTTGCAATTTCGGCACTATTATCATCTTTTATAGGAGAGCATACTGTTGGAGCAATGATGCTACCAGTAGCATTGGCACTTATTCGCAACGCTGGTCTTGGTACGGACAAGGCTACAAACCTGTCATCGGTATTATTATTTTCTATTGCCTATGGATGCGCCATTGGTTCTATTGGAACACCATCAGGCGGAGGAAGAAATGTCATTATGATTGGTTACTTATCAGAATTTGGTATGGGAACAGTTTCATATCTTGAGTGGATGAAATTCACTTATCCTATGTTATTAGTTGAAATCCCTATTGTAGCCCTAATCGTTTGGTATACATTTACACCATCGCAAAGAATTATGGATTCATCAGTAAGAAAATTAAAGGTTAAGGTTGCAAAAACCGGTGATATAAGTGCAAATCAATATATGGCTATATTTATTTTCTTGATTGTTTTTTGTGGCTGGATTTTTTTAAGTCCTGTAATTGGTCTTGGAATTGTAGCATTAAGTGGTGTTTTTTTATATTTATCTTTTGGGTTAGTAGATTGGCAAGATATAAATAGAAATACAAATTGGGGTGTCATCTTATTATTTGGAGCAGCAATATCTCTAGGAATCCAAATGAGGGAAACTGGTGCAGCACTTTGGGTCGCTGAACAGACACTAAAATATTTAGAATTTATATTTCAAGATATTGCCATAGTACGTTGGTTTGTAGCAGTAGTCATTACTGGTTTATTAACAAACTTGCTAAGTAATGCCGCTACCGTTGCTGTACTTGGACCCATTATCCTAGATATGGGCGGAAATGCAATATTAATGGGAATAATGACCTCAATTGCATCAGCATTTTCATATTTAACTGTTGTGGCATCTCCTACCTGTATGATCATACATTCCACTGGCCTTATTTCATCAAGTGATTATTTTAGAGCAGGCTGGAAACTATTTGTTATATCAGTCCTATTACTGTTATTATTCTCAACTTTTTACTGGCCTCTGTTATTATGAAAATATTAATTGCAATTAGTAGTAAGGAATATTCTGGTCCTACGCTCGATGTAGGTATGAATATAGCTCGGACGCTTAAATCATCAACAACTATTGTTGATGTAGGGCATAAGATTAGTGAATTTAGTTTGAAAGATATAAGTATGGCTAATGAACTAATGGAAACCTGGGATCTTGATAGACCAGGTGTAGATGTCCTTGAATGGGCATATAAATATCTTGAAAAAAATCAGTTTATTGATCCATTAAATAATTCTAATGATATGTCAAAACATTCTCTATTGGAAAGTGGATCAGGTAGAGCAGAAATTTTATTAAAGGGTAGGACTACTAAGGATTTAAGTCTAATTCTAAGAAATGGTGATATTATACACGAATTGAGAGATGAAGTTCAGACTTTTAATTATGATCTGACAATTATTGGTGGAAGCGGGCAACGTAATATGGCTCATGACCTGGTGCAGTATATAGATAGTTCAATATTTATTGTCAATAATTTCAATTTAAACCAAAACTATAAAATACTATTGGCTGTAGATGATTCACCAGGTACAAATAAGGCCATAAAATATGGTGTAAGAGTTGCACAAGCATTCAACAATAAAGTAGAGATACTAACGATAAGTGAGAAAAAAAATATTAGTGATGGGTGTGTACAAGCC
>CAZPIF010000041.1:0-9926 GCA_964586565.1 uncultured bacterium | reverse complement strand
ATGGATTAAAAGTAAAAGAAGGAATAGATCAACTCTTGGATTCTGAATATGTTACCACACTCATGATAAAAATAGCACGTTGGTTTAGTTCATAATTTGAACTATGTGATCTAATAGTAATTTTTCTTTTGAACTATTGTAGCTAACACAGCGTCCTTTTAATGTTATAGATTTATCCGATGTGCTATACACATTTTGTGAATCTAGAACACAAATGATTCTATGATTTAGTATGATTGAGGATGAATCTATTTTTGTTACTTTTCCATTAATCTGAACAACCTTATTTATAAGTAGATCGCCTTCGTTTACTTGAAATCTCCAAATAAGATCTTCCGCATCTGTTTTCAATACGGGTTCTGAATCAAAATAATCTACATTTAAATTTTGTGTGTAATAAGCAAAAGCTACTAGAGCAACCAGTGGCAAAACCGATCGGAATATTTTCCAGTTCATTTCAGCTCGTGTCATTTACTTTATTTTGCTATCAAATGTAATTTAAGAACTCAATTAAATTTAATTGTTACATAATACCTTGGTTCAATAACGCCGCGAGATTTTTCTTCAATAATTTTCTTATCAGTATATCCATATATACTCATCATCAAATCAATATAACGATTTAGTGTTTTTTTTCTTCTTTTTTTTGATTTTTTATTGTGATTCCCTCTTTGCTCAATAAATATTAAAGTATATTTATCTTTCTCTATTTTATGTTCTCTAATTTTACTTAGATAGATTCTATCTTCATTGATGTCAATTGTATTTCCATAATAATCAATTGGAGGGGAACAGGTGATAAATAAGAAAACAATGGTAATTATAAGGTGCATTAATCAAATTCAAAATAATTATATGGTTTAAGGGGCGTTATGGAAAAAACCTTCCATTTATTTTCTGTCTTTCTAAATATATACATTGCTGCACCGGTATAATATGTTACGCCATTTTTATTTAATCTTGAAAACATTGCATTTACTATTGCTATATTATTATTTAATAGTTTTACATTCATTTTTTTCCAATCACTATAGGAATAATCTTTTTTAAATCCTTTTCGTATCTTTTTAAATATTTTTTTTAGTTCGCGATTATTTGTTGCAAACAATGTTTGATCCTCTAAGTTATAGGAAAATGGGTAATCAAAATAAATGTCAAGATCTTGTTTTTTTGGATTGATTAGTTCGTAGTTAATATCTACCATAATATTAAGAATTTTATTTTTCTCAATTTCATTTCCGAATACTATATTGATAGTCAATAATACTAAAAATATATTTCTTAGATTTTTCATAGGATTATAATTTTTTGATTCCAAAATCTATTGGATGACATATTTTTTTCATGACAAAAGAAACTGAATATTGATAAGCCCATAGAAATTGTTGATGTTTTTTCATCAACTATAATGTTATCTTTACTATCTGTCATTAATATAATAATATTTTTATAATTTTTTAAAATTCATTTTTGATTAAAACTAACATTAGAGTACATCATTATTTTTTCTTTTTCTAAAACTAGATTCTGATTGTGAATACCTATATCTAAGGTTATCTCTGCTCCATCGGGTTTATTAATAACAATACTTTTTTGATTGATTTCTGGACCAGAAAATTCAAAAGAGGGCTTGTAGTATTTTGATAGGTCAATAGTTACAAGTTTTATTTTTTTCCCAAATAACTTGAGACCTAAATCTGTTTTAATTTCATTGAAAGAAATTTTTATAATATTTTCTTCATAAGAATAATTTACATCTAGTTCGCTCTCACTTTTTGATGTCGATTTAACTTTTCCAGATCTAATTAGTATGTTGGCGGAGAATAATGCCTTTCCAGGTTCTATTCTAATTTTTGGTTCAGTTACTTCCCAGTTATAATTTATTTTTTTACCCAATACTTTTTTTGATCCTTTACCTTTTACTTGGCCGATGGATAAAAGGAAGTTATTAAGCATTGTTTCATTAATGGCTAAACTTACATGATGCTCATTAATTGTTGATTCTTGACTGAAAAACATATTTGTAAAAGAATAAACTAAAATAATAAAAAATAATTTTTTTTGCATTTTCAACTCACTCTTAATTAAGATATTGACTATAATTTATTTTAAAAACATAGTACAATATACATTAAATGGTTTAACCTCTAAGGTTAATGATGAGTATATTACAATAACTCATAATAGAGAGTACAAAAATGCAGAATGGTAAAGTTAAATTTTATAATAGAGAAAAAAAGTATGGCTTTGTAACAAGCGATGAAGGTAAGGATTATTTTTTTCATAATTCAGCAGTATCAAATGAGATTTATTTAAGAGATGGAGACAAGGTAGAATTTAGATTAGTCGAGGGAGATAGAGGTCTCAAAGCAGTAGATATATCTCCTGTCTAAATAAATTTAAAATTTTTTAATATTTGTGCGTACCCCTAAATTAATACTTACTTGCATTTTTTTATGGGATTGTGGTAAGACGCCGATTGATTATGAAAAACATCTCAAAATGATAAATGGTGTTTACATCTCAAAAGATACTAATCAACCTTACGATGGTCCAGTTTTTTCTATTTATGAAACTGGAGAAATCAAGAATGATGGATTTTTTAAAGATGGCAGGCCAGATGGAATTACTAGAAGTTGGTATAAAAATAAAAAAATAAAATCAGAATTAAGATTCAAAAATGGAAAAAATGATGGATTACAAACTTTTTGGTATGACAATGGTAGCAAAAGAGAAGAAGGTACTTACAATGATGGATTAAGAGATGGTTTATGGATAAATTGGTATTCAAGCGGACAAAAACAGAAACAAGGATTATTCAAAGCTAATAAACAGCATGGATTATGGATTGCTTGGTATGCAAATGGACAAAGAGAGGAAGAGGGGATGTTCAAAAATGGTATAATGGATGGCAATATGGTAGGATGGTATAGTAATGGAAATATAAAGTATAAGAGTCAATACAATAACGGGAAATTAGAAGGTAAAAGACTTACATGGAATGATAATGCTAATGAATAAAGATGAACCAAAAAAGCCTCAGCTTTTTCTCATGAAACCAAGGCTTTTTCTAGCGGGACCGACGAGACTTGAACTCGCGACCTCCGGCTTGACAGGCCGGCGTTCTAACCAACTGAACTACGATCCCTTATTTATTTATCTATATCATTATGTTTAATAATTAAGGCTATAGGTATAATAACTATATAGCCAAGGAACAAGAGTATTGGTGCTAAAGTAAGACTTTGAAAACTATTTGTTTCACCATTTATCATAATAACATAACCGGAAATTATAAATATTAAGCCACTAAAAAAGATTATGTAATTTTTTTTTGAAAAGTTCCAAGTCTCAAATAATTTATTATTTGTTTTTGAATCGCTATTTTTAAAAATCCTACTCATTTATACAGCCCAAATTACAATCTATTCTGAATTGCTCAATGAATTTTATTGATAATTATATTTTAAACAAAAGTAATATAATAAAGGAAAATAAGTTTAAATTCTAGCTCCAAAAATGATTGGAATATTTAATAAAAGAAAAACAATATTTTTGGTGAGTGCCCTTCTGCTATTGGTTTTATCTTTAAGCGCATTTAGTTTGTTAATTTTATATTGGCCTCAAAACAATCCACATTCAATTGTGAAAGTTACAATAGCAACAGGTTCTTCATTAAATAATATTGCGGAAAAGTTATTTAACAAACAAGTTATCTCAAATAAGGGTATGTTTACATTCGCGGTTAAACTACTTGGTAAAGAAAAAAAAATTCCTTCTGGTACATATAATTTAATTAATGCGCACTCTAACTATGATATCATAAATCAATTAGTTTACGGTGAACCTGAGGTAATAAAAGTTCGAATTTTAGAAGGATGGAGTGTAAAACAGATTGCAAAATATTTAAATCAAAAAATGGATTTTGACAGTACAGAGATTGTAAACCTTACCTATAACAAAAGTATTCTAAAATATAACCAAATAAATGGAAAATCCGCTGAGGGCTATTTGTATCCTGATACATATTTCTTTTTTCCAGGTAGCAAGCCTAAATATGTTTTAAATCATTTAATATCAATGCACCAATCTCTATGGACAGAAACTTTAAAAAAGCGTACAGAATTTCTTAATATGAGTCAGCATGAAGTTGTTACTCTTGCTTCAATTATTGAGGGTGAAGCAATTTATGATAGTGAAAGAGCAAAGATATCCGGTGTTTATCATAATCGTCTCAAAAAAGGAATGAAATTACAAGCAGACCCAACTATACAATATATTATTCCTGACTCACCAAGAAGGCTTCTAAATCGAGATTTAAAAATCAAATCTCCGTATAATACTTATTTGAATCACGGACTACCGCCTGGGCCTATCAATTCCCCTGGAAAAAATTCAATCCTAGCGGCATTGTATCCTGAAAAGAATGATTTCCTTTTTTTTGTTGCGACAGGAGATGGATACCATACATTCACGACAAATGAGAGAGATCATAACCAAGCAAAAAAAAAGCTACAAAAATTACGTAGAGAACTAAAAAAGAAAAAAAGGAAGTCATGAGCTTAAAGCAATTAAACAAGACTCAGCGCGCAGCAGTTGAAGCAATCGATGGCCCAATACTCATTTTTGCGGGTGCGGGTAGTGGAAAGACAAGAGTATTAACCCATAAAATGTATCATCTCATCAAAGAAAATCACTATAAGCCAGAAAATATACTTTCAGTTACATTTACTAATAAAGCTGCGAAAGAGATGAAAGAACGTGTACTAAAATTATTAGATCTAAATGAACTTCCTATTACAATTGGAACTTTTCACTCTGTATGTGCACGACTATTAAGGAAAGAGGCGAAATATTTAAAAGTAAGTAACCATTTTGCAATATATGATGTTCAAGACCAACTAGATTTATTGAAAGTAATTCTTAAAGAATTAAATATATCCAAAGACCAATTAACACCAAATAAAGCTCGTAATCAGATAAGCTATTTTAAAAACAAAATGGTCTCAGCGCAGGACCAACTTTCAAAAGCGCGAACAATGATTGAGAAAAATATTGCTGAAGTTTATTCAAAATACCAAATTGAATTAATATCCAATGATGCATTAGATTTTGACGATTTGTTACTCTATCCATTAGAATTATTCGAAAATAATCCAAAAATTTTATTGAAATATCAAAGGAAATGGAAATACATATTGGTTGATGAATATCAAGATACTAATAGACCGCAGTTCTATTTTCTAACGAAGCTTGCTGAAAAATATAAACAGATTTGTGTTGTTGGAGATGATGATCAATCTATTTATGGTTGGCGAGGTGCAGATGTGACAAATATTTTAGATTTTGAAAAATTTTTTCCAAGCTGTCGAATATTTACACTAGAAAAAAACTATAGATCTACCCAACAGATTTTAGATGCTGCTACTGCGGTTGTTACACATAATGATAAAAGGGCAAAAAAGAATTTAGCTGCACAAAATGGAGAGGGAGAAAAGCTTGGGCTTATGGAGACTAGAGATGAGCTTGAAGAGGCCGATGCTATTATTTCCGCATTAGAAAAAGAAATAAAATTAAATAAACGTACATTTAGTCATTTTGCAGTATTATACAGAACTAATGCGCAATCAAGGCCTTTAGAAGATAGTTTTAGAAAAACTGGAATTCCATATAATATAGTCGGTAGTATAAGATTCTATGACAGGAAAGAGGTTAAGGATGTTTTAGCATATTTAAGGTTAGTAATCAATCTTAAAGATACCATATCGCTTAGAAGAATTGTCAATTTCCCAGCTAGGGGAATTGGTATGAAAACAATGGATAAATGTGTAGCGCGAGCTCAAAATGATGGCATTGAGTTATTTGAAGTATTAAAAAAAGCAAAAGATCTACCAATTCGGGGTAAGCAGTCTGAGTCCTTATTGGAATTTTATCGACTCATAAAAAAATATTTTGGTTTGAGAAACAAACTCAGTGCAAGTGAATTGAGTAGAAGTTTAATAGAAGAGACAGGTATACTAAGACAATATAAAAAATCTATAGATACTGAGGATAAAGAAAAATATGAAAATATAGTAGAGTTATTAAATAGTATTGATGAATTTTCACAAAAAAGACCTGATTCTAGTTTAAGTGAATTTCTTGAAGAGGTTTCTCTGTTGACTGACATTGATCATTGGAATGATTCAGATAATCGCGTAACACTTATGACAGTGCATTCATCAAAAGGTCTGGAATTTCCAGTAGTTTTTTTATCAGGTTTGGATGATGGCCTGTTTCCACTATACCAGACTCTAGAAGAAAAATCAGAACTTGAAGAAGAACGAAGGTTATTCTATGTAGCACTCACTAGAGCACAAGAACGAGTTTTTCTTCTTTATGCTACTAATCGTCGTAGGATGGGTGGTGAGAATGTCTTAGGAATGCCAAGTAGATTTATTAATGAGATTCCACTTGAATATTTAGATAGAATTGAATTCCAGAGCGCATTAACTCGTCGTGTTATTGGTGGACCAAAAAATAAGGTTACTAAGGTTAAGGTTATGCGTACAGTAACAACTTTTGATGATTTTAAAGTTGGTGATATTGTTGAGCATTCTATCTTTGGAATTGGTAAAATTATGGTACTTAGTGGTTCGGGTGAAAACCAAAGAGTGGGTGTTGTATTTAAAGATGGTACAAAGAAAAAATTGATTGTTAAATATGCAAATCTTACAAAAGTCAGCTGAAATGAATAAAATAATTATTAAATTTTGCAAAAATTTGCTAGTTCTAATTGATACCTAAGGTCATTATTGTCAAATAATAAGTCACAAATTTTAATTGATGTTCTCAAGTCTGAAGGGATGCGGTTCACATCGCAAAGACAAGCAGTGTGGGACGATATTCGCAATAATCCTGATCATCGTGACGCAGAAGAAATCTACAATCAGCTCAGAAAGAAAGGTTTTAAAGTTTCAAGAGCGACAGTATATCGTACAATTGATGTATTGGCAAAAAATAAATTAATTAGAAAAATGGATGTTGGAGATGGTAAGAGTCTATATGAACCACGCTTGGATGATCACCATGATCATATGATTTGTATCGAAACTGGTGATATCATTGAATTTTTTGATGAAGATTTAGAAAACCTTCAAGATAAAATAGCTAAAAATCATGGATATAAAGTAGTAAGGCATGTACATCAATTGTTTGTAAAGCCGATAAAATAAACAACTGTTTGACTGGACTATTATTTAAAAAAAACCGATTTACCTTTTATAGCGATTTATCTTTCACAAGCTTTAGCATTCCTGTATTTGTATTAAAAAGCAAGCCATGAACGATTTTAAGAAAAACAATATTACTTTAGATCTAGATAATCATGAATATAAACTTATAAACAATCCAGAGCTTGTCTTTACAAGTGTAACTACTTGTATTGAATATTTTTTTGAAGGTTTTGATGCTCAAAAGATTGCAAAAAAACTTATAACTAATTATCCAAAATATTCTCAATATACTGTTGAATCCTTAATTGCAGAATGGAATGCCTCTGCAGATTATGGTACAAGAGTTCATGATGAAATTGAAAAATGGATAAAGTTTGGGGATGAACCTAATGATAGAAAAGCTATCCATGGTAAAGAATGGATAGAACGCCAATTTAGTAAATCAGAAAGTGATCTTTTTTCAGAAATTATTATTTATAGTGAAGCATTAGCTATTGCTGGTACTATAGATTTAATTGTTAAAAATAATGTAACTGGTGAGTATGATATTTTTGATTGGAAAACATCAAAAAAGATAGAAACTACTTCTTATGGTAATAAAATGGGCACTCATGAAGTAACCAAAGATGTAATGGATTGTAATTTTTATCATTATTCTTTGCAATTATCTTTATATAGATATATCCTTGAAAATTATTATAATATAAAGATAAATAGACAATACATAGCTCACTTAAAAAATGATGGAGTAGACATATTACCAACGTCCTATATGAGTAATGAGATTATTGCAATGCTGAAATTTATTAAGACTGAAAAATGACATTTATCGAATCAATAAAAAATTCATCCAATGAAATAACTTTAAAAAAAATTGGTGCGCCGATCCCAGAATTATTAATTACAGATCAACCTTGTCTGAATATTGCCTTCTTAGATGTAGAAACAACTGGTTTAGATAAAAAAAATAATGAGATTATTGAGTTAGCAATAAAAACTATAAAAGTTGAAAAATTATCTGCAAAAATTGTATCAATTGAAGGTGAATATGAGTCATTTAATGATCCAAATATTGATATTCCATCTGAAATTACTTCACTAACCGGCATTAGTAATGCAATGGTCAAAGATGAAAAGATTAATTGGCAACGTATCGATCAATTAATTGCTGAATCCGATATAATCATTGCTCATAACGCAGGTTTTGATAGGTCATTTATTGATCGCTATTCATTAATTTCAACAAAAAAAAATTGGGCCTGTTCTGTAAATGATATCGACTGGTTAAAAAGAGGATTTATTAGTTCAAAACAAGAGTTACTTTGCTATTGGCATGGGTTTTATTTTGAAGCGCACCGTGCAATGAATGATGTAGACGCCTTAATAAATCTATTAACACATCGACACTACAAAAATCATAGGCCACTGCATGAATTAATAGAAAACTGTACAAAATCTTCTTATACTATTTTTGCTGAAAATTTTCCCTATAACCAAGAAAAAAAAGATATTATCAAAGGTTATAAATATAAATGGAATCCTGATATAAAGATTTGGTATAAAAATATTAAGCATAATGAATTGGAGATTGAAAAAGAGAAACTTACTTCTGCCATATATGATAAAATTTTTCGGGGGCGCATTGAAAAAATTGATCCACGAGACAAATATAAATCATTATAATCTAAGTATTATACTAAGGTTCAAATCATACTTATGATATATCTTTACGCAATAATTGTATATCTCTGCCTCTTGGTTGCAGTTGGCGCATATAAAATTAAATCGGTAAAAAGTAGTGAAGATTTTATGGTTGCAGGTAGGTCACTTCATTGGTATGTACTAGTAGGGACACTGTTGGCTACATGGATGGGTAGTGGCTCTTTATTTAGTGGTGCTGGTCTTGGATATAGAAATGGATTGGCTGGTTTATGGTCAAGTGGCGGAGCATGGCTTGGAATAGCTTTAATTTATTTTATTAGTAGCAGAATCAGAAACTTTGGCAAAGTTACTGTCCCAGATATTTTTGAAGCGCGATATGGTCAGTTTGCTGCTATAATGGCAACAATCACAACCGTGATTGCATACACAACTATTGTATCATATCAGTTTAGAGGGGGCGGTAAAGTATTGTCTATGGTTTCCGATGGGATTGTATCTATGGAAACAGGTGTAATAGTGACTGCGCTATTTGCTATATCATATACGGTACTTGCCGGGATGTTTTCAGTAGTTTATACTGATGTCATTAATGGTATCTTGATGACGATTGGAACATTTAGTGCATTGATCTTTTTGGTTATTAAAGTTGGAGGTATAAATGAAATAATTCTAGTTGCTGAATCAGCAGGGAAATGGCAGTGGTTTGGTAATTGGAATGCAGAAAGGGTAGGAGATATATCAGGACCAATTATAGCAATCAGTTTTTTTGTGCCAACAATGTTATTGTTAATGGGTGACGCAAATATGTATCAGCGATTATTTAGTGCTAAGAATGCTGGATCTGCAAAAAAGGCGGTTTTTTATTGGATTATTGGTGTAATCATTTTGGAATCAGTAATATCAATGCTTGGGCTTACAGGTTATGTCGCGGCACAAAAAGGTATTATACCTGATTTAGTCCAACAAGCGCAATCTGGGTTAACTGATATTAATACAATTTCGATGCTTGAGGCTAGACAGTCTGGTAGTGAAGCTGTAATACCTGCCATA
>CAZPIF010000040.1:0-9999 GCA_964586565.1 uncultured bacterium | reverse complement strand
TGGTGTAGATCTTACCGAGGAATCATATATTGATATTGATATGATCAGTTGCCTCATTGAATATCTTGAGCCGGGTAGCCATAGGATTGATTTATTTGGTGATAATTTATCCCAACCTCTTTCCTGGAAATTCATATCTACGATAGAAGATGAATCAATAAAATATTCTGGAAGAATTAGATCATCTAATAGTATAGATCAAATTGACGATCAAAATCTAAGTATAAATAAAATAACTGTGGATTTTAAGGGGTCAGCATATGAATGGATTGATTTTAAAACAAATATAAAGATGACTAGCCAAGAGAATCAGTTATACCAGCCACGAAATATTTATGGTTTTAACTTGGGTATTAAAGAAATATTTAATTTAAAAGTAGGAGACTCTAATCCCAGGGTATCACATTTTACAATAAATGGAAAAAGAATAAGAGGCGTTGAACTTGATTTGAATTATAGATGGTTTAACTTAAAATATGTTAAAGGTGAGCTAAATCGGGCAGTTCAAGGTAGCTTAACAAACGCCTACTCTTATAGTATCGATAAAGACACATTGGGCACTAAATATTTGGCTTTAGATAGGACAGGATATACTTTTAAACAAAATCTATCATCTTTAAGGCTAGGCATTGGTGGTGATGATTTCCGATTTGGGCTAAACCTTTTAAAAGCTAAAGATGATACTTTGAGTATAGAAAATAGATTAAATAATGCAGAAATATACTATTTACCTACCACATTAGGTGCGATAGATGGTTTGGATTCTGGTAGAGTATATACTTTAAATCAGTTGGGTTCAAAAGCTAGAATATTAGAAAGCGAAAAATGGTCCGGAGTAGGGCCAAAGGATAATCTTGTTCTTAGTTCAGACTTAGGTATTAATTTAATGAATAAACGACTAAGGATAGATGGAGAAATAGCATTTAGTATGACCAATAATAATATTTGGGGAGGGCCACTTACTCTTTCTGGCCTTGATACATTAGTTGATGATACGGTTGACAATAGTTTCTCCAGTATTGATCTTAGTGGGATTCCTGATCCAGCTGATTATGAAAAATATATAATTATTAATGCAAACTTATCTCCATTGGTGCCTATTGATATAAATGCATTTGGTGATAGTAGCACAGTTGATGTTTTGGATGCTATTTTTTCAATGCCTTCTCTAGCATATAGAGGTAGGGTAATAACTAATTTTTTTGGAAATTATTTTGCTATCGAATACAGTCAAGTTGGGCCTGAGTTTAATTCTTTAGCCAACCCCTATCTTGTAAAAAATAAAAGAGGGTGGTCCATAACTGATAAAATTAAATTATTTCAAAACCGCATGATGCTTAGTGTAGGATACAAACATCATGATGATGATATTCTTACTACAGTAGAAAATATAAGTTCACAAAACACTTTTTCATTTGGATTAAATGCAATACCAGACCCTAGACTTCCTACACTAAATTTTACCTATCGATCAATTAATAGAGATAATGGTGTAAACACTATTACTTTATTAACAGATTCTACATATACTGATAATAGAGAAAAAACTAATACTGATAATTTTATGTTTAATATAAATCACCGGATTAATTTGTTGTGGAACCATAATCTTAGTGGAACATTTGTAATGATAGATAAGAAAGATAATTTCACTGATCGTGCACAAAATTTTATTGATCCTTCAATGTCGACAAATGTTTTTAACTTTGCTATAAATACACGATATAACTCACCCTTAGAAACAACAATTAATATTACAACTAATACAAGTGAACTGAGTACTGGTCCTGGGAAAAGAGAAATCCAAGATTTTTTAACTATCAACTTTACAGCTCAATTTCCTTTCTTTAATAATAAGATTTTAGCCAGAGGTGGTCTGAACTATGCAAACGGTTCTGGGATGGTAGATGTGTCATGGGTTGGTTTAAAAGGTGGTATGAGATGGAAGATACTTGATGACTTAGGTTTAAATACCCAAGCTGAATTTAGATCAAAAGAAACAGCGGGTATTAGCAAAAATACCATTATTGCCAGACTTAATCTTGAATATTCATTCTAAGTATATGTTGTATTAAGTATTTTTGTATGCATGACTTGATTGAATATTTCACAAATATCTCTACACAAGAAAGAAGCCTAATGCTTATCGGCGGGTTAGTGTTTTTGCTAACAATTGAAACACTTATACCTCAGTATCAAATGAAATATCAAAAATTGAAGCATGGAACTACGAATATTTTATTTACTGTCATTACATTAGTAATTAATCTATTTGGAGCTATACTGATAATTAAGGCTGTAAAATTCAATGAAATAAATAATTTTGGTGTTTTAAATATGTTTAGTCTTCCTATCTGGTTAAGTGTTCCCATAGGGCTAGCGATCATGGATTTAATCGGTGCTTGGTTGATTCATTGGTTAGAACATACCGTAAAATGGATGTGGCGATTCCATCTAATACATCATACCGATCCATATGTAGATGCAACTACAGGACTTAGACACCATCCAGGGGAAAATGTATTTAGATTGTTTTTTACTATATTTGCTATAATGATTTCAGGCGCATCCCTTGGCCTTGTAATGATGTACCAAACAATTTCTGTATTTTTTGCACATTTAACTCATGCAAATATCAAAATACCGTCTTCTATTGATAAAATGATATCATATGTATTTGTAACCCCACATTTTCATAAAGTACACCATCATTATACTCAGCCTTATACTGATAGTAATTATGGCAATATTTTTTCATTCTGGGATCATTGTTTTGGTACGGCTAAAAATTTTGATAGCCTGAAAAATTTAGTCTATGGGATAGATACTCATATGAAACCAAAAGAACATTCTAGTTTAATTAATCTACTTTTAATTCCATTTCAGCCATATAGAGGACCCTTGAATCAAAAAAAAAATCAAAATAAATAAATTAATGCAATCAGAAAAAATAAATATTAAAAAAAAATTTATGAAATTTAAGGACCATTGGTCACCTAAGATCATTGCAGAGCTGAATGACTACCAGTTCAAGATAGCAAAAATAAAAGGTGAATTTATTTGGCACAAACATGATAATACAGATGAAGCATTCTTCGTTATTGATGGAAAGATGGAAATAAAATTTCGAGATAAAATTATTCTACTTGAAGAGGGAGATTTGTATGTGGTCCCTAAAGGTGTCGAGCACAAACCCTACTCCAAAAATGAATGCAAAATCATGCTTATAGAGCCAAAGGGCGTAGTAAATACTGGCTCTCTAATAAACGATTTAACTAAAAATACTGAGGACTGGGTGTAATTGTTTGGTATTATAGAGCAGATTTATTGCAACTTTAATAAATTTTATTCTTATCATATTAGAATAAAGTTCTTTTTATTAATAACCTCATTATTATTTTGTAATTGTGCTGGATTTCTTGCGTCCCAAATGGTTGACCCAATAGAAGGAGGCGAGATTCATAAAATCACATCAGAAGATCAAATTATTTATTATTATACTGTAGGAGATAAAAAAAACCCTCCTATTATTTTTCTGCATGGAATTTTAGCCTTTACTGAAGCATATAGTGAATTGATTGAAGGATTGTCAGAAAAATATTTTGTAGTAGGTATAGATCTTAGAGGGCATGGACGATCCTCTGTTGAACCAATGTCATTTTCATTTAAAGATATTTCTGATGATGTAATAAAAGTAGTAGATAAGCTATCTATAGATAGCTTTTATTTGGTCGGTCATAGTGCTGGAGGGTTCTTAGCTTTAGAATTGAGCAAAAACTATCCAGCAAGAGTAATAAAAATGGTTTCAATCGCATCTTTATATAATTCCGAAGGAATAAATTTTCATGAACAAAATGATTATCTTACAAAAGGTGGATTTAAGGATAATAAAAATGAAAATAAAAGCTATATAATAAATATTTTTGATAATGCTTATGAGCGGTTGGGTGAAAAAGAAAAATTTGAAAGAACAAAAGCAATAATGGCCAGTCATGGTGAAATTATGTATCCATCGTTTTCAGATGATGAGATTAAAAATATCCATACTCCAGTACTTGTCATTGTTGCAGAAAATGATACCAGAATAAGGCCTAACCATACAATCAAAATGGAAAAACTACTTCCTAACTCTAATCTTTTAATAGTAGAAAAAGCCCATCATTTTGAGATCACCAATAAGAAAAAATTTATTAGAATATTGTGCAATGAAATTTTTGATTTTTTTCAAGATGTATAAGTACTTAATAGACATCATATAGCATAATGTAATCGTCAATCTTTTTAGTAAAACAATGTCTTTTAGTATCATTTTGATTTTTAAAGAAATAAGAAAAATTTAGAGAAAATGAAAAAAATATTCATTTTCTTGCTCTTGAACTTTAGTATTATAATTGGTGAAGAGAAACAATCTGAGCTACCTAAGTTGGGGATCTATATTGCTTATGTGGTTACCGGTGTATCAAGTGATTCTATTTCAACAGATTCTAAAAGAATCATTGCCCCAGGTTTCGGATTAAGTACCGGAATTTGGATGGGAAGATTGCCAACTCAAGTTGGCATTGGAATTAATCCAAGAGGATGGACAGTAGAAAAAAAAGTTGGTACTTCCGTCACTGTAAGCACAACAAATGCGCAGTATGTAGATTTATGGGCTAGGGTACCTTTTATAATTGGTCCATTTTATTTTGCTACAGGACTCAATGCTGGAACATTTATTTCAGGTAAAAAAAGAATTGAAATATCAGATACTGCTATACCTGATTTAAAAAATATTACAAAGAAAGATCTAGATATTGATGCCCTTGGTTTAGATTATGGTGTCAATCTTGGGATAGGATATCAAATGAATAAAGCCCAAATTGGTATATTGTACTTTCTGGGGGTTTCCGAACAAAAAAATGGTGTAAAATTTAATAGTCTAATTTTTAATCTTGGATATAGTTTTTAGATAATCAATAATAATTAGAGTGTTAAACGGATAGTCATTTTCTTTTATTTTTGTAAAGCTATCATATCCAAAATATTTAGGGCTCCTTAAATTTTTTTATTATCAAAATATTTTCTTAACTTGTGATATGGAAATTTTGCAAAAGTTAATTGAAGAAAATCCCGCCATCTTTAGAGTCCTTGCTATAGGTCTTGGTCTAGCTTTAGGTTATCTTTTTTTCTTAGTATTTCTTTCTTAGTATAAGTCTAAAGTTTATTATCCTCAAGCCTAGTAATATTGCTGGGTTTTTTTGTTTATAGTTCAAATTATAATGGAGAAAAAATGAAACAATATTTTACTGGATTTTTCACTGCCGTATGTTTGACATCGAGTGCATTTATTTTTATGGGTAGTAATAATAAAAATTTGGGAGATATAACCGTAAGCAGTATATCTATTCATCCCGGTAAATATGGAGGGGGTTTCATTAAAACCTACAATGATGATGGTAAACAGACTGCGTATATCGGTACAGGTCAAGATGGTGTTGGGTTAGTAGGGATTCACAATTCTAAAGGAGCTCAAATTACATATCTGGGTTCTGGAAATAAAGGTGCAGGGTTTTTAAAAACATATAATCAATACGGTACACGCACATCTTATATTGGTAGTGGTGGACAGGATGGGGGTATACTTCAGACTTATAATTCAGATGGTAAGCAGACAACTTATGTTGGTACTTCTGGTGATGGTGTAGGATTAATTGGTGTCCATAATTTAGATGGAAAACAAATAACTTATTTAGGTACTGGAAAGCAAGGAGGTGGTTTTCTAAGAACAAATAATAGACAAGGTAGTATGACATCATATTTAGGAGAAGGAAGAGATAGTCGCGGAGGCCATTTACAGACTTACAATATGAATGGGGAACCTACATCCTATCTTGGAACTAATAAAAATAAAGTCGGGGCTTTGGAGATTAATAATGAATATGGAATCAGGGTAGGTTCATTAATTTCAACATTTGAGCCGAACAATTACTCAGGAGATGGTGTCATAATGTTATATAATAATCAGGGAGAATTTGGTTGGATGCGGGATGGAACAGGTAAAAGCAATTTTAGTAATAATGGACAAGTGAAAAAAAATTGACATTTTTTCTGTTTAATTACATCAAAATCATATAAATATTATAAACAACAATAATCACGCCAACAATTAATATCATTTTTGCAAAAGGACGAATAATATTTAATGTATTTCTAATGTTTTTTATTATCTAGTTGATCAAATAATTTTAGAGATGTCCATTTGTCAAACAGTTCGTTTATGCTATCTATATATTCGCTATAAATACGATTGTTAATATTCCTATTTTCATTCGCTTCTTGATTGTCATTTAATGGAGCCTCACTAATGATATCTAGCATTTTTTTTGCCGATTCTTTTTCTTTGATAATCCAAGATATAGGTTCCATTGGACTTGCTCTGAATTTTTGGTTTTTATTGGAATTATAGATTTTTTCAATGGGTACGCCAGTAATGATTATTTTACGTATAGATGATTGAATAGAGGATTCTCTTAAATTTAATTTTTCACTTAGTTCTTTAGTAGATAATGCAGTAGGATATACTTGATATAGCAAGCATAAAATTGAAGAAGAAATACTATTTAGGCCTCTTCTAGAAATAATTTTTGCATCATTTTTAGTAGTTTTCATAGGCAAATCTCGTAACTAAATTTCGTACCATTTATTAACTAGTTTATTACGCCATGACTACTCACTTATTACTTAAATGAAATGAAAAAGTATTTGTTATATATTATTCTAAGAAGCAAAATGCTTTTCTTATTTATTGCTTTTGCTTATGGTCAGAATGATCTAACTGATGATCTATCAAACGTGATAGATTCTTTAAGAAACATAAATAAAACATCTCCCGAAAGAGCGATTAGATATGCTAGAGAAGTTTTAGCTAAGTGCCACCCTGTAGATGACAAAAAATTAGAGTCACAGGTCCTCAACATCCTAGGCGAAATATATCTTGACCTTGATCTTCCTTCTTTAGCCCTCTCAAACTTTATTGATTCTAAACAGAAATCTGGTGACAGACCAAATGGCTGGATTACACTCAATATAGGTAATGTTTATTTCAAGCAATCAAAATGGCATGATGCAAAAAACCAATATCATAGCGCACTTGATTTATTCAGAAGACAAAAATCAACAATGACTAATGCAATTATTGGTAGAAGTGTTGCATTGAGTAATCTTGGACGCATCGAGATGAACTTAAAAAATTATGATGATGCTCTGGTTTATTTCAAGGAAGCTTTGAATACAAAGAGAAGCTCTGCTCAATATAAAAACTTCTTACGATCTATTTCAGGAGCTACTCTTTCTCATGGTCAGGCTGGAGTTAATGTAGCCTATCAGCATTCACTACTAGCGGAATTATACACAGAGTGGGAGTTGTATGATATGGCTTTAGACCAGTTAGCAGTTTCAGACTCAATACTCGAAAAAATAAGAATTAAATCTAAAACTAATAAAAAAAAGCCACACCAAGTACAAGCTGATAGCTATATGGGAAGTAATTACTCAGCTAGGGTTAAGATATTTACTAAAACTAATGAACTAGTTAGAGCGCACAGAGAATCAAAATTTGCTTACGATTTATTGATGGGTCACCCCTTTTATCTTGTTAAATATTTTAGAAATCTAGCAGATTTATATATCACGCAAGATAGTTTATATTTGGCTCTTGGGTCAGTTGACAAAGCATTAAGAGTGTGCGCCCTTAATGGGATGCCTGTTCAAGAACTAGATTTGCTTGATTATAAATCTGAAATTTTTTCGAATAACGATTTAGAAAGGAGTGCTTTAAATATCGCTAATGAAATCATTCAAAAGAAAGAAAATCTATCAGAAACAAGAATGGATATGCTTATTGAGAGTCTTAATTATAAGGCAGGATTCAATGATAATAGGATCAAGCTTCAAAAAGCCGAGCGAAGGCAAATAGGGATATCAATTGCTAGTGGTTTTACAATGGTGGTTCTTGGATTTATCCTAATTAATTATCGAAATAGGAAAAAGGCACTTGACCAAAAAGCACAATTAAGTGAGCAGGGTAGAATTATAGCGCAGAATGAATTAAAAAATAAAGAAAGCGAGCTGGTCAATATGTCAGCATATATTGTATCGAAAAATGATTTGTTAGTATCCATAGAAAAAGATCTTGATTATCACACTTCGTTAATAGAAAGTAAAAGCGATAGAAGGGTTATGGAGCCGTTGAAAAAGAAGATCAAAAATAAAATAGATGATTCGTCAGATTGGGAACAGTTTCAAAATCAATTCTCTGTTGCCTATCCTGAGTTCGTAAATCACTTGGGTGTTAATTATCCAAAATTAAGATCGGCAGACATAAAATTGTGCTGCTATCTGAAAATGCATATGAATACTAAAGAGATTGCAAGGGTAACTGGGCTCTCAGTACGTGCTGTTGAAAATAAACGATACAGGCTAAGGAAAAAGTTACATTTGGATGCTAGTGAAAGTTTAGAAAGCTTCATTAATTCATTTGCCACAGTAAATTAGGTACTTGATGAGTAGTTTTGGAGTAATTACATTCTATAAATAAATTAATATTTTTCAATTGCAAATAAAGGGTGTTCCATAGTAAAAATGAAAAAATATCTACATATATTTAGTTCTCTTGCAATTTTGATATTGTATAATTGTGATCAAGTTGAGCTCACTAGTCCTGGAAATAATCAAAATTTAGATCCAAAACCGCCAACAGGTGATATCGTATGGGCAATAGAGGTTGTTGATGATAAGGGTCAGTTACCAGAGAATTCAGCAGCAGGTAAAACTATTGGTACGCTTAATGCGACTGATCCTAATCCTGACGATGAATTCACTTACTCCATTAGTAGTCAAAAGATGGACAACACCTCGATTAATTATTTCACTCTTAATTCTGATTCAGGTTATACAAATCTTGTATTGACTAATGGCAATATAAATTATGAAGCATTAAGTGGGTCAAAACAGGTAGATGTGGTAATTCGTGTAAGCGATGATAGTCCAGAACCTCAGACTAATGATTTTACTTTGACCATTGATATTATCAATGTGAATGAAACTCCATATTTTACAAATCTTAATTCTATTATTAGATATGCAGATGAGTATGTTAATTATAATGGTATAAGGATAGAATGGACTGATACCGATGAGGGAGATAACCCTACGTTTTCAACTTCTTCACTCCCTTCATGGTTGACGATTGGAAGTGATGGGCAGATGTCAACTGATGCTCCAGGCAATGCTGATGTCGGCAATCATTCTTTCTTAGTAAAGATTTCAGATGGTGAAATAGATGTCCAAGAAGAGATTACTATTGAAGTGAGAGAAAATACTGCACCAGTTTTTACTAATGTTTCTTCAATACCGACTTCTATAACAGTGGGGTGTTATAGCCAGAATCAATCACTCTTTGACATTAATTGGTATGACCCTAATAATAATACAGCGTATTTTAATGGAACTGACCTCATCACGTTTAGTGTTACTGAAGATGTTCCATGGATGAATATAGATGAAAGTGGTTCAATATTTTGTGTTACTGCGCCAAGCAATAGTGACGCGGCGACATCATCTATCACAATATCAATTACTGATAATCGCCCAACTACTCCACAAACCACCGTACATGAATTTAGTATTACAGTTGTTGCTAATGACGCACCAAGTTTTACTAATTTCAATGGTTTAGCATCTTCCATGGCATTAATTGATGAGCAATACGAATATGACTTAGAACATTCAGACCCTGATGAAGATCAGGTAACATATCAGTTGAAAGTAGATACCTATTTATCTACTCAATTGAGCTGGGTTAATATAAATACCACAACAGGTGTAGTTACGATCACTCCAACATGGAGTAATGTTGGTGATCATGAACTACTTTTTACAATCTCTGATGGTTGTTTAGATTATGAAGAGACAATGACTTTTACAATTACACAAAATTAAATTTTAAAACCAACAAAGGAA
>CAZPIF010000039.1:0-10020 GCA_964586565.1 uncultured bacterium | reverse complement strand
CTTAATGAAATGGGGTTAGACAATATACAAGTGAATTATAGTTGGAGACTTAACGAAAGGCATTATGGTGCGTTACAAGGGCTAAATAAAGCTGAAACAGCATCTAAGTATGGAGATGAACAGGTTTTAATTTGGCGTAGGAGTTATGCGACTCCTCCTCCTGAACTTGACCTAAATGACAATAGACATCCGAGGTTCGATTTATTATACAAGGAATTAGATCAAGAAGATTTACCAAGGTCTGAATGTTTAAAGGATACTGTAGATCGATTCATTCCATATTGGAATAAATCAATCGAACCAGATGTAATAAGTAAAAAGAATGTGCTAATAGTTGCACATGGGAATTCGTTAAGAGCCCTTGTGAAATATCTTGATAAAATATCAGATGAAAATATTCTTAAACTTAATATACCTACTGGTATTCCGCTCGTTTACGAATTAGATGCAGAGCTTTTGCCTATAAAAAAGTATTACTTAGGCGATCAATCTGAAATAAATAAAAAGGTTTCAGCTGTAGCAGACCAGGCAAAAACTAATTAAATATTCTATTTAAAAGTCCTGATAAACGGACACCACCTTGAAGTAGCCTCTGTTCTAGTAAATTTTTGTGTGTATAAAAATATTTGTATTCCCAGTTATAATCATCATCAGAGAATTCATAACATTTTTTTCTGTAGTCTCTTGATTCATGCACGTAAACAAGGATTGAATCTGTTCGCCAATTTTCTATCATTTTGCTATCTTTATTTATTAAGAGATAATCTGCAAATTCAGTATAGCTTAAATTTTGTTGATTAATCAAGTGTGTATCCCAAACTGTATGTAGTCTGGTAGATTCGCCAAACCATTTTAAGCGAATGTTGTTTCCTCCTCTATCTTTTCCATTCCCAACATGAAAAGGTTGATGGAGGTCTCCAATAATATGAACTAAAAATTTTATGGCAATTTGTTTTTCTTCTTTTGTTGAGTTCTCTTCTTGTAATACTTTCGTAAACTCTTTTACTTTTTCCACAGCAAGACCCGTGTGTTTGCCTTTTTCATAATTTTCATTATCTGGTACAGTACACCAGTGCCAATCTCCTGCATGTTTCCAATTAGGGTCCGATTTAATTTCATCAGCCCAAGTACTCATTCTAGATAGGTCATGATGGCCTATTATTTCTTTTATTTGTTCTTTTGAATTTTGAGTAAGGTAGGTTTCTGCTATTTTACCAACTACTCTGTGACCGGTATTGCCCCATGCCTGCAGGAAGTTCATTGTTATTATATAGATAAGGAATACTTTCATATTATTCTTAATTGTTCCTAAATATTTTGATTAGGTCTTACTTTTTAATTTTTTATGGGAACAAAACCAAATATCATTCTGGGGTATTTATCCGTTGCTATCAAAAATCCTTCATTATCTAATCTAGCTATTGCTTCCCAGTTTCGAGAGTCTTTATTATCTAAAACAATCTGTATTGGATCTTTATTGCTAAGAACAATTTGATTATTTTTGATTTCAAATTCAATTAAACGTTCTACAATTTCCGAATTTTGATGGCTATTACCTTTTTTTGTTTTTTTAAAAACATTATCACTCGATGGGTTCAATAATTTTTTATCTCCTGGCCAAAAATAATTTATACACCAAAATTTGTTTTCAGAATCAACTCTTGTTGCATCAGTAATACGATATTCTACACTAGGGAAGCTAATTTCAGAAATATCATTATTATTAAATGATAAGACTTTTTGGGAAACAGTTTTTTGAAGGTTTGCACCATTGGCTTCATAGATGATGTAAAGATTATCATTAGCATTAACAATAGTTTCATAGGTCATATTGGTTAATTGTATTGGTGTATTTATTTGTATCAAGTTTTCTTCGGGGATTGATACTTCATATGTTTTAGAATCTATTTTACCCCAAACAATATAGCATTGCATAATTCCATTATTTTCAGCCTCAAGGCTTATATAAACATTATTATTATAAAAGCTAATTGCTTCAAAACCTTCAAACCCAGGTATTAGACTTTTGTAATCTGGAGTTTCAAATCTTGTTTGCTTAGGCGTTAATGGCTTATTATTTTTATTCTCGCTATTAATTGCTTTCATAAGTTCAAATTTATCAAAAGAAAAAAGATAACCTCCTTGATTCTCAGGAAGTAGAAATAACCTTTTTTGAAACCAGTCCATTCCAGATATTTCTTGCTTTGGATTTGTAATTAATCCAGATAATTTGATTTCGATAATGGGTAGTTCTTTTCCAATAATTATATTTGTGATAATTAGGAAAAATATATAGCTGTACTTTATCATGATTCTTCAACCTTTTCACTTAGTTCTTTTAAGAATTCAAAAGAATAGATTCCATCATGATGCCCATCTTTCCAAAAAGGTCTAATTGCATAATATCCAATTGGTTGAATACCTGTGATAACATAGCTTTCTTCTGTTAATACTTTTTCAGGGCCCTTATAAATATTTCCAAAAACATCAGTCTCTCCTGAACAATGCGCACATGGGCAATTATCTCTAAGTGGCTTTAATGGTATAAAGTTTTCAGAATCGTTATCCCATTGAAGCAACAGAAGGTCATTTAATATTTCATGATTTATTAGTTTTAAATTAAACATTATTTTATCAGCGTTATTTTTTGTGACTTTATTAAAGTATTATTTTTAATAATAATGAAGTATACGCCACTTGAGTTAGCTCCTGATTCCCATTTAAATGTCATATCTCCTTTTTTTAATTGGCCACTATGAATGGTTTCTATTTTTTTCCCATTTAAATCAAATATTTCTAGGGAAACGCTATTAAAATCATCTCCTAATAATATATCGATATTTATACTATTATTAAATGGATTTGGATACATTTTTTTTATTAATAAATTTTTATGCATAGGGATATTATCTGAAAGATTTAAATCTGGGACTACAACGTTACTGAAATTGAAAACACCATTATTAATTGATATTATGTGTGGTGGGAAATAGAAAGCTGGTTTTAACATAGTTGTATTAAAATTACCTGTTATTGATGTATCTGTGACTTCAGTTATTTCTAATTGACCCGAAATTCCTAAGTATAGATCTGATGTTAGTGTAGAAAATATATCGGATAATGGTTCTTCTGAGTTATCTGTACTAGAAGTGTCTGTAACAATCTCAAATAGTTGGGTTACAAATGCTGAATCAAGTCCAGGCATAAAAATTAATAATGTTTCAAGGCTTAATGGATTACTTTCGTCTCCTTCTCCTGGTATTTCCCAAGTTCGAGGTGCTAAAGGATAGGTAGTGTCTCTTAATACAGATAGAAAAAGATCATATGTATCATTAGGTTGTTGAGTTATGGATGCAATTAGTAAAGAAGATGTATCTGAATCATCCTGAGATAAACAAAATCCAGATATAATGGTATCTTGGGTGATAGATGAAAAAATGCCTGTTTCTGTTCCAGAATAATTAAATACTAATTCTCCTTGGTATGCATTTTGTGCATTTAATAAATAGACAGAATATAGGAAGAATACTTTTTTCAAATTTCAATTGATATAATTTGCAATGATTAGAAAATATCAGAACTCATAGCCAATAGAAATTCCTCCATCTAACCATCCTGTGACTCCTTTATCTTTACTGATTAAATTGGATCTGGATGTTATTCTGAGTTCAATAGGAACATCTTCACTATCCATATCTAAATATTCACCCAAAAATTCTCCCAAGGGTATATCTAGGCTACCACCTAGTATAAAACCAGTGGTCATTTTATTTTTGTCATTTTGATAGATACCAGTACATGCAGTTAAACTAATACTAGCATCACCAATAAATAAGCCAGGGCTGACACCAAACTGAAAAGCTGGCCCTCCAAAATTCTGGCCTTCAACGTTATTTTTTTGTTGAAAATTATAATAGAGAAATTCCGCAATAACATTCATAAAAAAATCTCCAGCGAAAATTCCATAAGGAGAACCAACTGAAATACCTATTAACATATTACTTTTATCAAACTCTTCAAAAGAAGATGCTTTAACTAATGGGAATCCTGTGTATAGGTTAAAACTCCAGTTGGGTATAATTACATACTCGACATCATAATCATCATCATAATCGTTCATTTCATTATTGGTACCGTAATTGCTGGGCTCAATGAATTGTCCATTCTCATAAAAAAGTTGAACCTGACCATTTGCAACCAATATGCTACCATCATATAGCTTTAGAGAATCAATATTTTCCATTCGAACTTCTTCAGAAAAAGTTAATCCAATTGGAGTAATACTGGCATGATGTTGATTTACGTTCTTGATATCCCCCTCAATTGTAGTTCCATCATTAAATACAATAACGCCACCTGCTGGGTAGATGCAACTAGTAAAGAAAAGGATATTTATTAAATTTTTCATGGTATAGCACCTTAGCTTATGTTGAAAGATACCAAAATCTTTTGTTTTATACAAAATGCACACTTTCAATAGGATTTGAAAATAGAAGTGGGCCCACAGGGATTCGAACCCCGAACCAACAGATTATGAGTCTGCTGCTCTAACCGTTGAGCTATGGGCCCAAGATGGGCAAAAAATTACTCTCCGAGTTATTTGAATCCAACCACTTCAAATCAAATCTATGGAATAATTTTACATAAACATGTTAGAACATTTTTGAACATAAATACATATATTCATTTAATTCTCACATAGATTTAATTAATTAAAATGAAAAAAAATAAACAAAGTCATAATTATTATATGTGCAAAGGGATTAACAACGCTATTGCCCTTTTAGAATCAAATAGATTTGAAATAAGAAAGATATATATTTTATTGGATGGTCGTGCTAGTAAAAATAGAACGATCAACAGCCTAATAGTAAAGCATAAAATTGATTTTTTAGATAGGGATAACTTTTACAAAAGATACCAAGAAAGAAAAACACAAGGGATTATAATTGAATTTTCAGGAGAGTTGACTCATAGTTTTTTCCCAAGCTTTGAAGGTATAGATAATGCTTGTTTACTAGCACTAGATCAGATAAATGATCCTCAGAATTTTGGTCAAATAATCAGGACATCTGAGTGTGCTGGTGTAGATGGAATTATTTTTTCTAAGCATAATTCTTCACCAGTTAGTCAAACTGTTATGCAAGTTAGTCAGGGTGCATTTGTTAATTTGCCTCTTTATGAAATAACGAATTTGAGCCAAGGATTACAAGAATTAAAAAAGAATAATTTTTGGGTCATTGGTATAGAAAATAATTTGAGTGCAAAAGTTTGGCATAAAATGAAATATGATGGGAAAATAATAATAGTCATTGGTAGTGAGGGAAAGGGAATAAGAAAGAAAATATTGGGGATGTGTGATTTTGTTTCAACTATTCCAATGAAGGGGAAATCAAATTCTTTAAATGTTAGTGCAGCTGTATCGGCTATTTTATTTGAAAGATTAAGACAACTAGAGGCTTTATAAATTATGCCAACTACACATGATTATGAAAATGATAAAAGAAATAAGAACATATACATATATGTAAATGGTGAATTTTTTCATCGTGACGATGCTAGGGTTTCTGTTATGGATAGTGGATATTTATTGGGAGATGGTGTTTGGGAAGGAATAAGACTCTATGAAGGTTGTCTTATACATATAAGTGATCACATTGATCGTTTATTTCAAGGTGCTAAAGCAATTAAGATGGATATTGGGCTGACTAAGAAAAGTTTAATACAGGAAGTATGGAGAACTTTAAAAAAGAATGAAATGGAATCCGGTGTTCATATCCGGTTAATTGTATCTAGAGGTATAAAAGAAACACCTTATCAACACCCAAAAGTTACTATTGGAAATCCTACTGTTGTCATAATACCTGAATATAAAACAGCTAGTGCTAATGTATCTCTTAATGGACTCAAATTAGGGACAGTCAAAACAATTAGGGATAATCGGATACAAGATCCCCGAATCAATTCGTTAAGCAAGCACAATTGTATTGCTGCTTGTATTGAAGCTGAGATTTTGGGTGTTGATGAAGGACTTATGTTAGACCCTGATGGCAATGTTGCCACATGTAATTCTACCAACTTTTTTATAGTTCGCAATGGCCAAGTATGGACATCCACAGGAAAACATTGTTTAAATGGAGTTACAAGACAAAGCGTAATTAGATTGTGTAGAAAAAATGATATAATAATTAAAGAAAAAGATTTTCAATTAGAACATGTACATAGTGCCGATGAGATTTTTGTTACTGGTACTTTTGCAGGAATTATTCCTGTTGTTTATATTGATGGAATAAAAATTGGTAAAGGGAAGAGAGGCTTATTTACAAAAATGTTACAAGATCTTTATATATCAGAAATAGAAAAATTAGCAACTGAAAAATGAAGAATACTATTATTGCGATGTGGTCAGGACCACGAAATTTATCTACAGCGATGATGAGGTCATTTGAGAATCGAGATGATACAGTAGTCATAGATGAACCATTTTATGCACATTACCTACATAAGACTGGCATTGATCATCCTGGAAAAGATTTGGTAATTAAATCTCAAAGCACTGATTGGGATGAGGTTATTGATATTTGTTTATGCGCAAAAAAATCCGTTAATATGCCAATATTTTATCAAAAACATATGGCACAGCATAATCTTGAAGGTTCTGATATTAGCTGGATAAAAGATGTAAAAAATTGTTTATTAATTCGTGACCCTAAGTATGTAATTGCAAGCTATAATAAACAGTTTGCATTAAATGATGAGAAATTATTAGGCTATTTACAACAGAAGAAGATTATGGATTATTTAAATGAAATTAATGGAGAAGCACCAATAATAGTTGATGCAAGTGATATTGTCAAAAATCCTAAAAATATGTTAAAAAAATTATGTTTTAATCTTGGGATTGATTTTTCTAAAAAAATGCTTGATTGGCCTAAGGGAGGACGGTCTTCAGATGGGGTTTGGGCTACGTATTGGTATAAGCAGGTGGAAGAAACAACTACTTTTATTCCATTCAAAAAAAAAGATATTCAATTGAATGATAACCTCTTATCAATCTATAATAATTGTTTAGATGTATACCTTGAGATGTATGATAAAAGGTTGGAGCCTTAATAAAATTTTATTTAGAATAATTTTATTTATCAGTGCTATTATTTATTGTTCTGGTGGTTATGATCATGGGCTTTCAGCGGGGAAGGGTAATCTAGATTTAGATATAACTTGGAATCCTTTTCAAACTATTGATTTTGGACAAAGTTACGTTGTATGGGGATACGGGTTAAGTCGTGATATTGATTTTCATGGATATTATTCAACGGGGTCATCAAATAATCCTCAAATATATAGTGGATTAATGATGCAGTTTTTTAGTGGGGAATCCTTAGATCTTTCTACGGCAATAGGGTTAAGGAAGTTTATAAAGGAAAGTACAAGTCATATATTTTTTCCTCAATTACTTTATTATTACAGATTAACAAAAAATCTGAATATGGGTGGTAGCTTTGTTAATCTAAATGGGATAAGTCCATCAAAAAAAATACCAATTACCATAGATACAATAATTTTGTATAGGATCTGGCCTAACGATTCATTTTTTATATCTGATTATTTTAATAATTTTGATAAAATAAAATCGATAAATCTTGGATTAGGGTTATTTTATAATGTTAATAGAGATTTATACCCGACATATAGTTTTGATTTGAAATTCAGTTTATAAATAAAAATGCGTTCATAAATTCATGAACGCATTTTTATTTATAGTAGCTGACCTCACAATGCCAGCAACGTGGATTTATTTTGCTGATAAATTGGAGGTCAGCAAATTACTTGAATTAGACAACTGATCACCTCCTTTTAGTTTAGTTAGTGAAATTTCCACTAACAAATATTAAAAGAGAATTCTGGTATAAGTCAAAATAAAACACCTCTAGGATAAATTTTATTTATTATATCCTAAATGATTCTTTATAATTTTCTGGAGATTCTTTTTATTTCATTTTGAATAAGATCTATTTCATCAATAGTAAGTTCAGTACCTACAAGATCTGTTTTTTGTTCCCAAATTGTAAACCATTTTTCATATCTTGATGTAATTTCACGAATGTTTTTTATATCTACCTTTTTTTCATTAATAGTTTCTTTTGGTTTTTTACTGAATAAAGTTTTTATTTTTATGTTTTTTAACGGATTTTTTGATTTTTTATCTAAGTTTTTTTTATTATCTCTACCAAAAATAAGATGGTCATTAACAATATTTTCATATATTGATAGTTCATCTAATAGTTTTTTACCATTTTCTGTTGGCTCAATAAGTGGAGTATAGTCTATATAAGGAAGGAAGCTAAGTTTATTGGTAATTCTTGTTTTAAAAGTTCTATAATTAATTTTTTTTTCAGGTTCAAACGGGATTGTGGATAAGTAGGTGCTACATCCAGATGCAATTATAGCAAAGTAAAAAAGCAATGCTTTCTTTATCAAGAAAACACCATTTTTACTTTAAAGTTGACGCACTTTACCGTCAACAATATATTATAGGATATATTATCCAAGTAGAACTCCGCATTTTAGGTTATGTAATAACCTATATAATTTTAATCTAATAAAATAATTTAAAGCAAGACATATATTAATCTACTTAAATAAATAAATATAGAGGCTTAGGGGCATGTAAGTTCATTTTTTTTAAATATAAAAAAAGGTTGTAAAAACATATTTACATAATAAAAATATGGCTATGATGAAATGGATTTTACTGGGAGTTATGTTTATGAGTTCGTGTAGTATCAACACCAAGCCACCTATCGCTGATAAAAAACCACATGAAATAGTTACACATGGTCATTCCAGAACTGATAATTATTATTGGATGAGATTGACCGATCAACAAAAGTCAGCAAAGAATTTTGATAAACAGGCAAAACAGGTAGTAAAATACATTAATGATGAAAATGATTTTACAGATTGGAATTTGGCAAAGACTAAACCGTTACAAGAAAAATTATTTAATGAAATTACAAATAGAATTAAAAAAGAAGACAGATCGGTACCATATTTAAAAAATGGTTATTATTACTATTACCGATATGAAAAAAACAAAGAATATGCTATTCATTGCCGAAAAAAGAATAATCTAGATAGTAAGGAGGAAATTATACTTGATGAAAATGATTTAGCAAAAAGACATGATTTTTTTGAATTAGAGGGTAAATATGTAAGCCCTGATAATAACTGGCTTGCATTTAGTGTTGATACTCTAAGCAGGAGGTTTTATACAATTTATATAAAAAATTTAATTACTGGAGATATTTTAAACCATTCGATACCTAATACGGAAGGTGATGTTGCGTGGGCTAATGATAATGAAACGATATTTTATACAACAAAAAATAAAACCACATTATTATCAGAAAAAATTTACAGGCATAATATATACACAGAATCAAAGGAAGATGTTGTAGTATATCAAGAAGCAGATAACGAATTTTATATTGGAGTTTATCGTTCTAAATCTGGCAAATATATAATCATTTGGAATAGTAGTACATTAGTTAGTGATTATCATATACTCCGTTCAGATGATCCTGGAGGCGAATTTATCAATTTCACACCTAGAAGAAATGATCATGAATATTCCATAGAACATCATAATGAGAATTTCTATATAATGACTAATTGGGAAGCCCAAAATAATCGTTTAATGATAACCTCTGAATCAGCTACTGATATTTCTAATTGGAAAGAAATAATTCCACATAGAAATAAAATACATCTCATGGATATTGATGCTTTTAAAAACCATATAGTATTAAATGAAAGGGTTGATGGTATTTCTAAATTGCGGGTGATAAATCATAAAACAAAATCAGATAGATATATTGAATTTGATGAAGAAGTTTATACATCCTACATATCAACTAATGAAGAATATAATTCTAATACGTTGCGTTTTATATTTAATTCATTAGTGATTCCAAAAAGTACGTATGATTATAACATGGACTCTAACATAAAAACATT
>CAZPIF010000038.1:0-10087 GCA_964586565.1 uncultured bacterium | reverse complement strand
AACGATATGTCGCCATGCACCATCCTTTTACTGCACCTAAAGAGGAAGACATTGACCTCTTGGATGCTGACCCATCTCAAATGCTTAGCAGGGGCTATGACCTAACAATGAATGGTTATGAAATTGCTGGTGGATCCATCAGGATACATTCTACTGTTATACAGGAAAAAGTATTTTCATTACTTGGCCTAGGTAGAGAAGAGGCTGTTGAGAAATTTGGATTTTTAGTAGAAGCACTTACTTATGGTGCTCCGCCGCATGGTGGCATAGCTTTTGGGTTTGATAGGCTTGTAATGTTGCTTGCAGGCACTGATAATATCCGAGATGTCATTGCCTTTCCAAAAACTACATCAGCCTCATCCCTTATGGATGAGAGTCCTAGCTTGGTTAGTAATTCTCAATTAGATGAGTTAGGAATTAAAATTAAAAAATCATAGATTAATTTTCTAATCACTTTTTTTCTGGATTCGTCATGATTAGAAATAAATATGATGATAGGCCTACAGAACTAAAAATCATACACATTACCATTATTTGATAACGGACTGCTATTAGGGGTGAAATGCCAGATAAAATTTGTCCTGTCATCATCCCTGGTAGTGATACCAAACCAACAGCAAATAAAGAATTTGTAATGGGGATTAAGGCTGCTTTCAAGGAGATTCGCTTTGCAAGGTTATTTTCAACTTTTCTTTTTAGTTCTGCACTACATCGTTCAGCTGCAAGACTGACACCATTCATCGAACTTGCAAATATCATGCCTGCCAAAGGAATTAGATAGCGTGGTTTGTACCATGGATCTAATTGTAAAATAAATTGTGATACGATTACTAGGTTTAAGCCACCACCTATTATAATGGCAAGAAATGAAAATCGTAGTAAACTAAATCTATTTTCAGGTGTTACTCCTAATGCAATCCAACTAGATATAAGCACCATTATAATTAAAATAAAAAGTATAAATATTGAATCTTCTGATGAAAATATATAGGATAATAAGTAGCCTATTATTGTCAATTGGATTAGCATTCTACCTATTGCCTGCAAAGAATTTTTCCAATCAAGTAGCCAATAATTTAGAATTAGAACTACCAGTGAAACAGGAATGAAAATTATTAACAGTCTTGAAAAAGGAATAAATGTTATTGTATTTTCCAACTACTAGTCTTTTACTTATTCAAAAAGCATTATTTTTTTTACATCAATGCTGGATCTATTTGTGAAATAATTTTTTTATTTGAACAACGCAATTTTTTATACAATAATCTACTGTTCTCTGCATTTCTAAACCGCTATACCAATAGGAATTTGACCATACTAGGTTTTCAGAACCTTGATCCACCATTTTTAACATCACACCAATCTTGGTCTGGGAATATTCAACGCGTTTACCTTGACTAATTTTACCACCATGAGTTGTGGTCGTTGATGATTGTGCTTGTGACGAAACAGATTTTTGGTTTTCCTCATCTGTCTCTAGTGATTGTTCTACTGTTGTCTTTACGTATCCTCTATCTTCATAACGATATGGAACAATTATCATTTCTGAATCTGTATATTTTGTTATAATACAAGATAGTTCAAGTATTTTATCACTTTGTCCAATAGTAATAATATTATCATCATTATCAGATTCTGAGACTGAATAGCCATACTTCAAAAAGTTATATGTTATACTGTTCATAATCATTTTTCCAGATCCTAATACACCCGGATAGTCTTTAATTTTATTTATCTTTAGTTTACCTACTTGCCTAAAATCATAGTTAGAGTCTACTGCAGGATTTTGAAAGCTGGACCAACATGACAATGCAATTATATAAATAAAAGATAGGAATATCTTTTTTTTCATTATTCTTGTGTAAGTATATTGATATGATTTTTTGCTTCCTGCTTTATTTCATTATTTTTTGAATATTTAAGACATTTTTCCCAAGCTTGTACCGCTTTTTTGGGTTTGTCTAAAGCCTCATATAACAAAGCTATTAATTTATATACATTAGAATCTTTAGGATGCTCCTCTTGTGCTATTTTAGCATGTATAAGTGCTTCTTCAAACATACCTGCATTTAATGCTGCAGAGGCTTTAAATAAGGCATCTGAATTATTTGCATTCAAAAATCCTAATAAAATAATAAGTCTTATTAATTTCATTTATTAATCCTCATGGGATAGTTTAAAAACCGCTCGTAGAATATCACGACGACTAACTTGCCCTACTAATTTGTTTCCATCTAATACGGGGAACCTTCTAAATCTTGATTGCATAAATTTATCAGCAACATCAGACAATGTGTCGTGCACGTTTATTGTTTCCAGATTGGTTGACATATACTCTTCAACTAACCCTCCAAGATTATTATAATATGAATATTCTATTAAGGTTTTCATACAATCCTTTTCAGATAAAACACCAACTAGTTCATCCTTTTCATTTAGTACAGGCGCTCCTGATATTTTATTTCTCAAAAAAGATTCAATCGCTGTCTCGATTGGAGTTTTTGGAGAAAAAGTAATCAAATTAGTCGCCATAAATCTTTTTACATTATACTTTGAATTCATATTTTAGCCTCTAAAGTCCCTTTACCAAAAATTATATCTTTATAATTGGAAAATCAATTATCAACAATAAAATATTCAATTATTCAAAAAGAGAAGATTCATTTTCTAATAATTCTTCAGCTCTTGATTGGTAAAAAAGATTGTAAGTGATTAATTCAGGATTTTCTGTAAGATTAGTTTTTAAAACATTATTAAGTATTTTGTGAAATTTTTCACGATCACCTGCTTTTTGATAATAGAATTCAGCCATAAGAACAGTATTCCCAAGAAATTCAGGGTTTGCAGTAAGAGATTGATTAAAATATGTTTCCGACTGATTCAAATTTAAACCAGGTATTCTTGTGTATAGTGAACCAAAGAACCTGTAAGGACCACTAAAGTGAAAACTTGGTTCAAGGGCAAGGACTCTATTCATTATAACTTCTAATAACTCACGTTGGTTAAGTCTTTCAATAATTGGCTGGTTATTTAAGTAGTGTAGTAAGTTAACCGCCCACCAATATAATCTTGGAACTACAGTCTTAGGTGCCTTATCAATGGATGCAAATAATTTTGTAGTACTGTCACCCTTGGTTTGATTAAATATAATTGAGAATTCTGGATCGTTAAATACAGATTCTCTACAAATTTTATTTCCAATATAAAATAAAGAATCACGTTTGATTGGGTCTTTTTCTAAGAAATAAGCTCTAGTGTATTTCATCTCTCCAATAAGCGATGCTAGCTCAAAATCCTCAGTACGTTCTTTATAAGCTAGACTTATAAGATATTCTGCCCTTGCCATGGCATTTGAATCTGCTCTTTGTTCCCAAAGATTTTTACCTTCTGTAATTAAATACTTAATATTTTGATTATTGGGCTCTAAGGAATTTTTAGATCCAGAACAATTGCACAACAATTGTAAAGATAAAATCAATAGAATTTTTTTTAATATTTCTTTAAAGTATACCAATTTATTAAACATTATATTTTCTAGGTTGAAATTACAGGCGAAGTTGAATAATGGAAAAGGTCATTGAATTAAAAACATTAGAGCCCACAACACTACTTGGTGTTGGCGATGTAAATATAAAAATCATTGAAGATTCAATTGATGCAAATATTCTTGTTCGAGGAGAAAATATTAAAATCACTGGTGAAGAATCTAACGTAAAAAAAGTCTATTTAGTTTTATATGAAATGATGCAGACCTTGAAGGCAAATGGGGCATTGACAGTGCGAGATGTCCAAAGCCTAATTGCTATTGTAAAAGCAGATGATAAGAGCACAAATAATGGAGTAGAACAAGTCCCCGATCAGTTAATATATTTTGGTAAAAATGGTGCAATAAGTCCCAAAACAAAAGGCCAAAGCAAATATTATAATTCTGTCAAAACGAATGATGTTGTTTTTAGTATCGGTCCAGCTGGAACTGGTAAAACATTCCTGTCTGTTGCATTTGCTGTGAGTGCTCTTGAGAATCATGAAATAGATAGAATAATATTATGTCGGCCAGCAGTAGAGGCAGGTGAAAACCTTGGATTCCTTCCTGGTGATTTAAAAGATAAAGTTGACCCATACTTAGCACCATTATATGATTCATTGCTTTTATTGTATTCGGAAAAAAAACTGTCCAGTCTTTTAGATACTAAAGTTATTGAAGTCGTACCTTTAGCTTATATGAGAGGAAGGACACTTGACAATTCCTACATGATATTAGATGAGGCGCAGAATGCAACAGCCCTTCAAATGAAAATGTTTCTCACTCGACTTGGGGTTGGCTCAAGAGCTATAATTACAGGTGATATAACACAAGTAGACTTACAGAATCAGCTAACTTCTGGATTAATACAAGCTAGTGAATTACTAAAAAATGTTGAGGGTATAGGATTTGTCAATCTTAATAAAAATGATATTGTCAGGCACCCATTGGTTATGAAAATAATAGAAGCTTATGATAATGAATAGCTCGCTTTAATTTCATTATAATTCTAGTTTAGTAATAATCAGAAAGATTAACTTTTTATAGTGTAATTTCTGAGATATTATACAGTTGTAATTGCTTTTTAAAGGATACTAATGCAGCGTAAATCTGTAATTGTTGCGGCGAAACGGACACCAATTGGGTCATTCCAAGGCCAACTATCTACATTATCAGCATCTGATTTGGCATCTTGTGTAATTAGACAAATTTTAGATGATGTTCAAATTTCTCCTGATACTATTGATGAGGTAATACTTGGTAATGTCCTTTCTGCGGGCCAAGGTCAGTCGCCAGCAAGACAAGCGACATTAAAAGGCGGATGTCCAAACACAGTTGAAACATTAACCATAAATAAAATGTGTGGTTCGGGATTGAAAGCGGTTATGTTAGCAGACCAAGCTATTAGGTGTGGTCATGCTGATATAATTATTGCTGGAGGTATGGAGAGTATGTCTAATTCACCTCATTTACTTAAAGACTTAAGGAGAGGTAAAAAACTAGGCCATAGTGGCATTGTTGATAGTGTTATTTATGATGGACTTTGGGATGCCTATACTGACCAACACATGGGTAATTGTGCTGAAATGTTAGTTACAGATCGTAAATATTCTAGAGAAGATCAGGATAATTATGCAATTGAATCCTATAAAAGAGCAATTTCCTCAATTGATGCTGGTATATTCAAAACTGAGATTGTTCCCATCGAGGTAAAGAAAAAAAATGGTGAAAGTCATTTTATTGTCAATGATGAGGAACCTAGCAATGTACGTTATGATAAAATATCAAAATTAAAACCAGCTTTTGAAATTAATGGTACGATTACTGCTGCGAACGCATCAAAACTTAATGATGGTGCTGCTGTGCTATTAATTATGAGTTCTGAAAAAGCAAAAGATTTAGGTCTAAAACCTTTAGCCACAATTTTGGACCAAGCTTCATCTGCTCATGATCCAGAATGGTTTACAACTGCGCCTACTAAGGCAATAGATAAAGTTTTATCAAAAGCAAAATTAAAACCAACCGATATTGATTTATGGGAGATCAATGAAGCTTTCTCTGTTGTTGCAATGGCTGCAATTCATGATTTTCAACTAGATGATAAAAAAGTAAATATATATGGTGGTGCGGTTTCATTGGGCCACCCCATAGGTGCATCAGGCGCAAGAATTTTAACAACCTTAATCAATGGTATGGAGAGAAATTCTTCTAAATTAGGTTTAGCAAGCTTATGTATCGGAGGGGGGGAAGCATCGGCAATTATAGTTGAAAATTATGATTGATTTTTCTCTTTCAGCAGAACAAGATTTAATTAGAGAGACTGCAAAAGATTTTGCAAACTCTCATCTCCTTCCAGGAGTAATGGAGCGAGATGATAAAAGCATATTCCCAATCAAAGAGATCCAAAAATTAGGTGAACTAGGTTTTATGGGTATGATGGTACCAGAAAAATGGGGAGGATCTGGACTAGATACAGTTTCATACACTTTGGCTATTGAAGAGATCTCAGCTGTTGAGCTCTCAACATCTACAATAATGTCTGTAAACAATTCATTAGTATGTCAGGTCCTTATGGATTGGGGTAATAACTTGCAAAAAAAGAAATACTTAATTCCACTTGCATCAGGTAAGAAATTAGGTGCTTACAGTCTTAGTGAACCTGATTCTGGCTCTGATGCTCGTAATATGCAAACATTTGCAGAAAAGGATGGGGATGATTATATCATTAATGGAACAAAGAATTGGGTAACTAGTGGCGAGAATAGCGACTTGGTAGTTTTCTTTTGTCGGACTAAAAGAGATTCAAGTACTAATGGAATATCCGCATTTATTATTGATAAAAGTACCCCTGGATTAACGGTTGGAAAAAAAGAAGACAAGCTTGGTTTAAGGGCTTCAGATACATGCCAACTATACTTTGAAAATTGTAGACTTTCTAAAGAAAATAGAATTGGGGATGAAGGGCAAGGATTTTCCATTGCTATGAATGCGTTAGGAGGAGGTAGAATTGGAATAGCTGCGCAGTCAGTAGGTCTAGCCCGATCGGCCTTAGAAAAAGCAATTTCATACTCAAAAGAGAGAGAACAGTTTGGCAAGCCAATAAGTAAATTTGGAGCAATCCAGAATAAATTGGCAGATATAGCAACAAATGTACAAAGTGCCAGATTATTAGTTTGGCAAGCAGCGTATTTAAAGGATAAAGGTAGAGACTATATAAAAGAAAGTTCGATGGCGAAATTATTTGCGTCTTCAACTGCTATGAATGCTGCTTCTGAGTCTGTTCAGATCCATGGTGGATATGGTTATATGCAAGAATATGGCATTGAGAGGTTAATGCGGGATGCTAAGGTAACAGAAATATATGAAGGTACTTCTGAGATACAAAGACTCGTAATTAGTAGAGAACTGTTGAAGTGAAATTAAAAAAAGTAGATATAGAATGGGACCAACTAGGTTTTGATGCAATTGATACACGAAGTATGTTCATTGCAACGTGTGAAGATGGCAATAGTTGGGAGGACGGCTCTCTAGTTCCATATGGAAAAATTGAATTATCTCCTGCTGCAGGTGTGCTAAATTATGGACAAGGTGTTTTTGAGGGGACAAAAGCATACCATACTTCCAAAGATAATATAGTTTTATTTAGAATTGATCGAAATGCTGAACGAATGGCGTGGTCAACGGAGCGATTGTGTATACCAAAAATGGATATAAATTTTTTCAAATCTGCTGTAATGTTAACTGTCCAAGATAATTTTGATTATGTACCACCATATGGAAAAGGGAGCATGTATATAAGGCCAATTGTTTGGGGTACATCCCCCGCCTTAGGAGTTGGTCCAGTATCAGAGTATACTTTTGTGGTATTTGTTTCACCTGTGGGATCATACTTCAAGGGAGGTATAAGACCCTTAAATCTTAAAATTGAAACTGAGTATCATCGTGCAGCACCAAGAGGTATAGGTAATGCAAAGGCTATAGGGAATTATTCTGCTTCTTTATTGCCTTTAACTTTGGCAAAAAATCAGGGATACGATGAGGTGATTTATCTAGATTCTTCAGATGGTAAGCGGATAGAAGAATTAGGCTCTGCTAATATTTTTATTTGTAAAGATGGTGTTATTAAAACACCAAAGTTGAGCTACTCTATTTTAGATGGTGTGACTAGAGATTCTGTATGCAAAATAGTAACTGAAATACTAGAAATGAAATTAGAAGAAACCGATTTATACATTGATGATTTGCTTGAGGCTGACGAAGTATTTTGTACTGGTACTGCGGTTGTTGTTGCTCCAGTTGGAAAAATAACCTTTGGAAAGAAAATTATGAACTATAATAAAGGTAAAATTGGTCCAATTACACAAAAATGTAAAGATACGCTAACGTCAATTCAAAGGCAGGAAATTGATGATCCATTTAATTGGATACAGCCTGTGATGAGTGAAAGATAAGAGGTGAAAAAGTGACTGTTTTTGAGAGTATGGATACTAGAGGTCATGAGCAAGTGGTATATTGCAATGATAAGGATACCGGACTAAAAGCTATTATCGCAGTACACAATACGACCATTGGTCCCGCTTTAGGTGGATGTAGAATGTGGGATTATAAAACGGAAGAAGACGCACTAAAAGATGTACTAAGATTATCCAGAGGCATGAGCTATAAAGCAGCAATAGCAGGTCTTAATTTAGGTGGAGGAAAAGCTGTAATTATTGGGAACTCAAAAATTGATAAAAATGAGATATTATTTCGCTCTTTTGGAAGATTTGTTGAGGGACTTTCAGGAAGATATATAACCGCAGAAGATGTTGGGACAAGTGTGAAAGATATGGAATGGGTGAGAATGGAGACCCGATATGTAACAGGTATTTCTCGTGCTTTAGGGGGTAGTGGTGATCCTGCGCCTGTCACAGCACTTGGTACCTTCTCTGGTATAAAAGCAACTGTAAAGAAACAATTAGGCAAAGAATCTCTAAGTGGATTAAAAATAGGAGTGCAGGGTGTAGGGCATGTAGGGTATCATCTCTGCAGGTATTTAAGTGGTGATGGGGCAGAGCTTTATGTAAATGACATAGATAAGATTGCATTAAAAAGAGTTGTTGATGAATTTGGTGGATCTGTAATTAATTCAGGTGAAATATACGAAGCAGATTTAGATATATATGCTCCATGTGCTCTAGGTGCAACACTTAATGATGAAACAATTCCAAAACTAAAATGCTCAATAGTTGCAGGAGCAGCAAACAATCAACTTAAAAAAGAAGAACGCCATGCAAAGATGTTGCAAGATCGTGGAATTTTATATGCTCCAGATTATGCAATAAATGCAGGAGGTCTGATAAATGTTGCAAATGAGATTGAGGGTTATAATCGTGAGAAAGCATTTAGGCAAGCAGAAGAAGGTATCTATGATACTCTCATGAAGATATATAATATTTCTGAACAAGATGGTGTAACAACTCATAAAGCTGCCTCAAAGGTTGCTGAAAAGAGGATGAAAGAGATAGTTAAATTGAAAAATATTTATTTACCAAAGAAAAATGTTATGGGTCGACGCGATAATGTCTAATATCCATCCAAGAAGGAATGCTAGGAAAGGTGTCTTAGAAGCATTATTTGCCCAACAATTTTCTGATGAAAATCCTAAAGTAACCCTAAGCCGTATTTTTAAATCAAATAACGATCAAGAAAAAAATTTTGAATTTATTACTGATCTTTTTCACTGTGTACTGGATAATATAGAGCTAGCAGATAATTTAATTAGATCTCATTTACAAAACTGGGAATTTGGTCGAGTTGCACATGTTGATCGTTTATTACTTAGAATGGGGATATGTGAAATATTTTTTATGGAAGATATACCGCCTAAAGTATCAATTAGTGAAATGGTCGAAATATCAAAGATCTATAGTACGGATGAGAGCCCCAGTTTCATAAATGGAGTACTCGACGCAGTTTATAAAGAATATCAGGCAAAAAAAGATTAGGTTATTATGGTATTAGCTAAATTATTTGGTACTAAATCTGATAGAGAAGTAAAAAAACTTTCACCAACTATAGTTCGTATAAATCAGTTTTACGAATCTTTATCTGAAAAAACAGATGAAGATCTAGTATCCAGAACCCTAGAACTAAAGAACCTTGTAATTAACGCTCGAGAATCAAAAGAGGATTCATTATCAAATAAGTATGATAAAGAAAAGCGTAAAAATGAAATACTAAAAGCTGAACAATCTGCTCTGAATTCATCTATGGAGGAGGCTTTTGCAATTGTAAAAGAAACTTGTAGAAGAATGTGTGGTACCTCTTGGAGAGTCTCTGGACAAGAAATAACCTGGGAAATGATTCCTTATGATGTTCAGTTACTTGGAGCAATAATTTTGCACAATGGTAAAGTAGCAGAAATGAAAACTGGTGAAGGTAAAACTCTAGTTGCAACAATGCCTATATACCTAAATGCGCTTACCGGAAGAGGGGTTCACGTAATTACTGTAAATGATTATTTAGCACAAAGAGATGCTGAATGGATGGGAGAGGTATACAAAAGATTAGGACTTACTGTAG
>CAZPIF010000037.1:0-10088 GCA_964586565.1 uncultured bacterium | reverse complement strand
ATGATATTGTTAAAATAGAATTATCTTTATATATCAAGCCCCACATTCGTGGGGTTTTTTGTTTGTGGGATAATCAATAAATTTTGCTTTTATGAAACTTAGCATATTGACTTGTATTGCCATTGTCTTATTAGGATTGGTATTAAATTTTAAAAATCCAAACCCATATTATAATCCTAATAAAACTCATCACACTTCAACTGGTTTTAAAAATCCTTACTTAAAACAAGATAATCAGAGGAAAAGTTTCAATGATCTTTTTAAAATGATGACTGCTGAACGCCCTAATCCTAATCCTAAAATAGAAAAAAAATTGAGTATAGACTCCATTATTCAAAAGACCAATAGTAATAATAATTTTATAACATGGATAGGACATTCTACTATGTTGTTACATATTAATGGTAAAACTATTTTAACTGATCCTATTTTTTCAGATAGGTGTTCTCCTGTTCAATTTTTAGGCCCGAAAAGATATTCCTATCCAGCAATCGATATAAAATCATTGCCAAAAATTGATTTAGTTGTCATTAGTCATAATCATTATGATCATTTAGATAAAAATTCTGTGAAAATTCTTGGTAAGGATTCTTTAACAGTATGGTATGTACCACTTGGATTAAAAAAATGGTTTGATAGACTTAATATAAAAAATGTAATTGAATTGGATTGGTTTGAAGAGATAAGACAAGATAATGTAGAAATTATTTGTTTACCATCTCAACACTGGTCAAAGCGGAGTTTGTTTAAAAGTTTTGATACTTTATGGTCGTCCTGGTTTATTAAAGTTGGAAACTTCAAATTTTGGTTTGCAGGAGATACAGGTTATAATAAAATCCAATTTAAGCAGATTGGTGACAACTATGGTCCATTTGACTTGACTGCGATTCCAATTGGTGCATACGAGCCTAGATGGTTTATGAAAAATTTTCATGTAAACCCTGAAGAATCGATATTTATTCACATAGATGTTAAATCAAAAAAAAGTATTGGTATGCATTTTGGTACATTTGTACTTACAACTGAACCTATTCTTGAGCCAATTCAAAAAATAAAAAATATTATTACAAATGATGAAAGTTTTAAAGGTGAATTTATGATTCCTAAATCTGGAGTTATCTACTCTCTTGATTAAAAATCACGATTAATCATAATACTATCAATTCGTTCTTGTTATGACGGGTGATATTTTTAAAATAGAATTATCTTTATGCATCAAGCCCCACATTCGTGGTTTTTTTTGTTCAGAGGGTGATGGTTAGATTTGGATATGTGTAGATATTTACCACTGCTACTATTCATTGGGTTGGCTTGGAGATACGAATCACAAAAAGTTGCAACTTATTCTATTAACAATTAAAGATAATCTATTTTAAATTACGGCAAAATAATATTGAGGTTTAATAATGAAATATGCATTTATTACAGGTTTATTCATTTCTTCTATATTTGCTGAAGTAAATACTACCCAAATTAAGGTTGACGGAATGCAATGTAGTTATTCGTGTGCTGGAAAAGTTAATTCTGTTGTTCAGAATATTGAAGGTGTTAAAGAGTCTTCCGTAGATTTTGCTAAGGGTGTGGCAACTGTGAAATACGATGATAAAAAAGTAAATCGTAATGATATAATTAGAAATCTTAAAAAGAATACTGGTTATTCAATTGAACAAGCAAGTGCAACTACAAAGGAATACGGTTCGTGCAGTGGTTCAAAAAAGAAGAATACAGAGATTTAAATAATGATGAACAAAAAAAGCCTCTTTATTGAGGCTTTTTTTGTTAGTTATCTTCTTAAGGTCTTATTGAGTATCTAATAAGCTCTTTAGTTCAACACTCAGAGGCCACTTACTTTCTTTTTTACTTATAGAACCCTCCTATTAAAAAGTTCAAGCAAAATTCCTTGGTGATCTAAAGGACTGAAAGGTTTAGTATAAATGTGCTACTCTTCCTCTTCATCATCAACTTTAAACGGTTTTACATCCTTATCAATAATTTTTCCAGTTCCCAGTCCCCAGAAGTAATATGTTAGACCACCCATAAAAATACCCAGAAAAAAGTCACCGTTCCCCACAATCAATATTCTATACCACTCCGCTAAAGAAAAGATTAATGGAATAACCCAAAAGTTTTGTCCATACTTATTTAAAAACTTTTTTATACTATTCATGTCATTAATCTAATTAGGTAAACAATCAAAAACATACATAAAGCCAGTGACAAAAAATAAAAAAGTAGTTAAACAGATTTATTCAACCTGTTACTAATACACTCAAGTGTTAATAGTGCAATAACTGAAAATACTAGTCTAGATAAAGGACATTGCCAAATCATTTATACGCAGAAAAAATCAGTGGCCTATATAAATGAATTAAATATTCTTACTTTGATTCCGTTTATTTCTGTACGGACTGGTAAGTATATTAGATCGTTTCTATTAATCAAAAAAAATCTAAATAATGAAAATTTTACAAAAAGCATTTAACAATCATTTAGTAAGTAAAATTATTGAACTCGGTCATAAGCCTGCTGCTGAGCCAGATAATGAAAAATCGAGAATAAAGGATTTAGAAGACTTAAAGATCATTGAAGAAAACATTAATAAAAGTAAAAGGTTCTCAAGTTTCCCCAAATTAGCTGCTACACTTACTGAATGTGATAAGGCAGCCATTAACATCGTAGATGAAACTACCCAGCATTGTAAGGTTAATTATGGAATGGATATTATGGAAAATGTAATGCTAAAAGAAATTCCAAGAGAATTATCTGTTTGTGCTCATGTTTTGAATAATAATTCTGAATCCCTAGTCATAAATGATTTGACCAAAGATGAGAGGACAAAACATGTATTTGAATTAAATAATCCCATTATCAACAAATCATTCCCTAAGTTTTATGCAGGGAGTCCAATTATTACATCAAATGGCTACATATTGGGTTCTTTTTGTGTGTTTAACTCAGAACCAAAAACGCTTGAGGTATCAAAAATTGAAGGTTTACGAATGCTTGCAGATCAATTTATTGATCTATATGAAAGTACGAAAGATGATTATGACAGAGGAGATAGAGTTGGCAGTCAAAATGTTGAAAAAATTAATGGTCAATATTTTTCATCTTCAACGGTACTCTTCTGTGACTTTATAGGGTTCACACAAAAAACAGAAAAAATGCAACCTGGAGAACTAGTTGAAATCTTAGATACATTTTTTAATGGTTTCGATAAGATCATTGAGCGTTTTGAATTAAAAAAAGTAAAGACTATTGGGGATGCTTACATGGCAGTTGGAGGGATTCCTGACCTTAATTCAAATCATGCAGAGAGAACTGTGCTTGCAAGCAAAGAGATCCTTAACTTTGTAAAAGGAATTAATTTTCAACAAAAAGCTCTTGGCAGCGATTCCTGGTATGTAAGAATTGGTATTCATTCTGGTCCTGTCATCGCAGGAACCACTAGCAGTAATTTTGATATCTGGGGTGATACGGTAAATATAGCTTCAAGATTAGAGAGTAGTGGTGAGAAGATGAAAATACATATTTCTGATCAAGTAAAAGTATTATTACCATCGAGTATAAACTTATCAGAAAAAAGAAAAACCACCTTAAAAGGGAAAGGTGAGATCAACACTTATTTTGTAGATATTGAATAATTTTTTTTTAATCCTTTTTATTTATTAGTTAATTAGAAAATAATAATATGCTTTTCGAAACCATACTTATTATGATGGGAACTCTTATTACATTGGAAAATATGGATCACATTAATGATTTAAAATGGAACAAGAGAGTCCTCGTTATCGAATGCGATGAAGACATTGATTTTTCAACAAAGATTAAACCTTTTAAGAGTGAATTTGATGAAAGGGATTTTATTATAATCTATATGAATGGACGAAGTTCTTTTATTAATGATAGAAAAATGTCTAATTACTTTACAAGATCAGTATTAGAAAAAATTAAAACTTTTGAAAGTAAAAGTTGTTTTTACCTAATAGGTAAAGATGGTCAGGTAAAAAATGCTTACTCATCTCTAATTGAAATAGAAAGAATATTTTCTGATGTTGATAAGATGCCTATGAGGAAATTTGAAGTTCGAAAAAGGTAGGGATCAGTAATGAATGGTACCCTGATAGATAATAATTTTTCATATATCAAGGTTTTACCGTGATCAGCGATAAAGATAAAAAATACAATAAGGTCTCTAAACTGGATAAATCAAAATGGACATCATCGGAAAAACTCAATGGATGGAAACATTATGAGGTTATCAATGTTGATAAAAAAAACAATAAAATTGAGTTATTTGCAGTTTGTGAAAAAGATAAAAGCGTAATTGTTAAAAAAGAAGACCTGAAAAATAAAAGCCTTTGGGTCAGAGGTTGGGATTCTAAAATGGGTAATGATAATCGTTCAAGTTTGATGGACCAGCTTGTGGATGGTACTATTTCGAGAGGACAAGCAACCAGAGAAGTTGGTCAAATAGCCCGAAGAAAAACAGAACAACGTTTGTTAGATAAGGCTAATGAAAAAAAAGAATTATCATAAATCACGGTCAGCATCAAGGGAATTCATAAAAGTTGAAGGGAATCAACTAAAACTCAATGATCGACCCTACATTTTCATGGGCACCAACATGTGGTATGCTGCAAATCTAGCTGCAGAGGGTCATAAAAACAGATTGACTAAGGAACTTGACCAGCTTAACGAGTTGGGCATTAAAAATATAAGAATCTTAGGTGCATCAGAGGGTTCAGGTAGTTTTCGTATAAACAAATCTTTTCAACCTGAAGTAGGAGTTTACGATGAGGACCTACTTAATGCTCTAGACTACGTTTTAGTAGAACTGCGTAAACGCGGAATGTATGCAGTAATCTATCTAAACAATTTCTGGGATTGGTCTGGTGGTATGGCTCAGTATGTGTCCTGGAGTATGGGGGAGAAATTTTCCAAACCAATTTTCGATGAAAAGGACTTACTTGCTTTTATGGAGTTTAGTGCTCGTTTCTATAGTACTCCCTCAGCTATGCAGGCATTTCGAGATTATACAAGCATGTTGGTAAAACGATCAAATAGTATAACCGGTGTAGCCTATAAAGATGATCCCACTATTATGTCATGGCAATTGGCAAATGAACCTCGTCCAGGTTGTCCAGAGGACGTCCAAGCAAATAGAGCATCTTTTTTGGGCTGGATCAGAGAAACTGCGAATTTCATAAAAGAGCTAGACCCAAATCATCTAGTCTCCACTGGAAGCGAAGGCCTTGTTGGGTCAGGGTTGAGTGAGGAAATATTTTTGTCAGCCCATGAAATAGTAGAGATTGACTATTTAACATTTCACCTTTGGGCATATAACTGGGGTTGGTTTGACCCTAAAGATGAATCAGCAACTTTTCCAGTTGCTATTAGTAAGGCAAAGAATTACCTAGAAGAACATTATGTACTAGCAAATGAACTTAATAAGCCATTAACATTAGAGGAATTTGGATTTCTTAGAGATTTGAAATCTTATAATCCTAGAAGTTCTACTAGGTGGAGAGATAAATACTTTTCTGAAATTCTGATGCTAGTCTATGATAATGCATTAAAGAATGGGCCAATGTCAGGTACAAATTTCTGGGCCTGGGGAGGAATAGGAAGCCCATCTAAACCAGACTATTTATGGAGACCTGGAGTAGAATATATTGGAGACCCACCTCATGAGCCTCAAGGGTTTTATTCAGTTTTTTCATCGGATAATTCCACATTAGCGATTTTAGAAAAATATGCAAAAATGTGCATGTGATTATATAGGATTTTGTGTATGACGATTTTTCATATTGATAAGCTTTATATACATGAACAAAGATAATCAATTCAACTGGGTAGTCCTCTTAATCAATTTATGTGTAATGATCATAATGTTGTTTCTATTCTATAATTGGTATAATCAATAAAGAAGAGCAACCCCACATTCGTGAAGTTTTTTGTTTGTGTTTTGATGATTAGATTCTGATATGCTATATAAAGTGCGAGCAAAAATAATTGAAGAAAATTTAAATATATTTTATCAAAAGCTTATTGATGGTACAGTTTATAATCAGCATCCAGATGGTAAAGAGATCGTTATTTCGATGAAGCGAGCGAAACTAATTAAATCAGATGTAGTAGAATGGTTCGAAAATTGTGGTTGTCCAATACCATTACAACATGAATGTGCAACTCAATATGATTATTATTTTTCTGAGATCTCTACTGAACTTGTAGATGGAATGAGTAAAATTAATGGAAAGTCTTTTTGGTCTTATATGGAGAGTAAGTTTAAGAATGCGTAGCTATTTATTCTTATTATTCATGGTGTTGATTATTTGGAGTTGTGAAGATGACGAGCTTAAAGATTGTCAAGGGATAGCCGGTGGTAGTGCAGTTTTAGATAATTGTAATGTATGCGATGATAACCCTGAGAATGATTGTTTACAGGATTGTGCCGGGGAATGGGGTGGAAGTGCTCTAGTGGATAGCTGTGGTGTATGTGATGATTCTCCAAGCAATGACTGTGTTGATGATTGTTCTGGTCAATTAGGCGGCTCTGCCTATGAGGATAACTGCGGTATATGTGATGATGACCCAACCAATGATTGTGTTGAAGATTGTTCCGGCCAATGGGGCGGAGAAAATATATGTGGATGTACAGATGTTACTGCTTTTAATTATGATTTGTATGCGACTTATAATGATGGCAGTTGTATACTGCCAATTGAAATTACATATAACATTCATGAAAGTTTGCCTAGTGATTGGGTAACTGATTTTTATACTATCATGGATAATTTAATAACCATTATTCCATCTTATGAGAATTTATTTGATCATATAACTATCTATGCATGGAATAGCAGTGTTGAGGATCCTTATCCTGGTATAGAAGGTGGTTCTTACGTTGGTGGCTCACCAGGAAATAAGATAATGGTACTTGAGATTAGCGAGATGGAGTTTGAGTGGAACCTTCTTCATCGTTTTTCTGTAGTCGCCCATGAATATTTTCATATATATCAACTCAGCATAAATCAGCCGATGAATATTCCTAATGGTAGCTATGATCCAAATGGATTTAGTATTAAATGGCTTTTAGAGGGAACCGCTGCAAGTTTTGAATCTCTCTATATTCAAGAATACTATAACTATAATTATTTTACAAGCGCCCAAGGTAATGTTAATGAAATGGTACATACCAATCCGAGTGTTTTTGAAAGTCGTGAAAGCAATAATATCGAAGTCAATTATGGGTCTTCCGTTTTCATTACTTTAGTATTGGCAAAAGAATTGATAAACTTGGGCTACAGTGAAGAAGTCGCATTTAGGATGATTTATAAAGACTTTATGCTTACAGGAGTAAAAAATTCAAACTGGCAAAATCATTTTGTTGATGTTTTTGGTATTTCAATAGATGATTTTTATCAAAGCCTCCAATCATATCCATTAAATATCAATGATGTACTTCCAAGCGGGTCACTTTCAATAGAAAATATTTTCAATTAACTTATTAAATTAAATTATCATGATATCAATCATAGGTTTACCCACTGATATTAATTCCTCTTTTATTTCTGGAGCGTCCAAAGCTCCTAGAGTTATTAAAAATCAATTTAATTCTGACGCAACAAATAAATTCTCTGAAAATGGTTCTAACATAGAAAACATGGATAATTGGCTTGAGCTTGGCAACATAAACATTGAAAACCAAGATAAGGTATTTGAATTAATATCAGATACTATCCAAAAAGAATTAATGGATAACAAATACTGTATCTCTATTGGAGGTGACCATAGCATTACATATCCAATACTTTCAGCTTATAATAAGTTCTTTCCTAAAATTAACATAGTGCACTTTGATGCCCATCCTGATTTATATGAAAATTTTGAAGATAACCCCTTTTCACATGCCTCACCATTTGCAAGAATTATGGAAAATAATTTAGCCAAATCCTTGACACAAATTGGAATTAGAACCATGAATGATCATCAACAGAAACAAGCAGCACTCTATGGAGTAAACATAATCCCTATGAATCAATTTTCGACAGATATTAAATTGAAATTTTCTGATCCTGTATATTTATCTATCGATCTAGATGGTTTGGATCCAGCCTTCGCACCTGGAGTTTCTCATCCAGAGCCAGGAGGATTATCAACAAGAGAACTTATAAAAACTATTTCTAATATTGATGCAGACATTGTTGGTGCTGATATTGTAGAATGTAATCCAGATAGAGACATTAATAACATAACAGCAATTACTGCTGCAAAATTATTGAAAGAGCTAATGGGTAGAATGGTAAAATAATTTTGTAAAAATCAAGCCCCACATTTATAGGGTTTTTTATTTGTGGGAGGATTTACCATACCAGAATTTTTTGGTTTATCTTGTATCCCTTCCGATAATCATTTTGTGCTAATAACCTATAGCCTGGCCATCTTTTCTATACTCTGAAGCTCCAAAATAAACTTTATTTTTGGCATCCCACTTAATTGCTTGATATCCACCAAACCCACCGGTGTTAATATTTACTTGATGTCCCATAATTTTTAGTTTGTTGATTGTAATATCGCTAAATCCATATTCTAAGTTTATGATTCCACCATCATTCATAATTTCATCAGTTGGTTGGGATGAGCCGTAATGTCGTATTCGAGGTGCATCCCCCGCTTCTTGAAGATTCATTCCGAAGTCAATCATATTAACAATTATTTGTACATGACCCTGTGGCTGCATTGCACCGCCCATTACACCAAAACTCATAAAAGGAGTTCCGTCCTTTGTTACGAAAGCTGGAATTATTGTGTGGAATGGTCGTTTCCCTGGTTCATAAATATTTAGATGGTTATTTTTGAGACTAAATAATTCACCTCGGTCTTGTAGCATAAATCCCAATCTAGGTGGTATCATACCTGATCCCATTCCTCGGTAATTACTTTGTATTAATGAAATCATATTACCTTTGGAATCTGCAACTGTTAGATAGATAGTATCACCATCTTCGAGGACACCTGCAGGAAAAGATTGACCAGCCACTTTGGGATTGATGAGGTTTTTTCGCTTTTTAGCATATGTTTTTGAAATTAATTCTTTCACAGGAATATTATTGAAGTCCATATCGGAGTAGTACTTTGCACGGTCTTCATAGGTAAGTTTTTTCGCTTCTACAAAGGTATGGATATAATCCGCACTGCCAAAACCCATTTTTTGTATATCATAGTTCTCTAAGATATTCAGAATTTGCAGAGCAGCAATTCCCTGACCATTTGGTGGTAGTTCCCAAACATCGTAACCTCTATAATTAGTAGTAACAGGTTGTATCCATTCTGATTTATGATCAGAAAAATCATCGATGGTTAAAAAACCTCCTTGTGTAGTCAAAAATTCTACTATTGTCTTGGCAATTGACCCTTTGTAAAAAATATCTCTTCCACCGTCAGCAATTTTTTCATATGTGTTTGCTAGAAATGGATTTGAAAAAATTTCTCCGATTGCAGGAGCTTTACCATTAGGCATATATGTTTCTTTGAAACCAGGAAAATGTCCTAAATCTTTGCAATCTTCTTCAAAATAATTTGCTATTATTTCAGTAACAGGAAATCCTTCATATCCATAATTGATTGCTGGTTCTAAAATTGCTTGGAAATCGAGTGTGCCAAATTTGCTATGTAACTCAAACCAACCATCAACACAGCCAGGGACAGTGACAGGGATTGGTCCTAATGCTGGTATCTTTTTTAGGTTGTTTTTTTTAAAATAATCTAGAGTTAATGATTTTGGAGATCTACCACTTGCATTAAGGCCATATAGTTTTTTTGTATTGGCATCCCAGACTATTGCAAAAAGATCACCTCCAATTCCACATCCTGTTGGCTCCATTAAGCCTAAAGTCGCATTAGCGGCAATGGCTGCGTCAATAGCATTGCCTCCAGATTTTAATATATCAATTGCCACTTGTGTTGCGAGAGGATGGCTTGTAGCAGCCATACCGTGCATAGCAATAATTTCTGATCTAGATGAAAACCCCCTATCCGTTGGTCGATTTTGAGTCAATAAATAATGATGAATAGATAGTAGT
>CAZPIF010000036.1:0-10103 GCA_964586565.1 uncultured bacterium | reverse complement strand
TCAGATCATAGTGTTCATCAAATCTATCTGCAGAAGCATGTATATATTCTCTGGTATTGTTAGTACGAAACTTCCCCTCAAATGCAATTCCCTGATAATAGTCTGGGGGACTTATACCAACCATAGATAACAATGTAGGTGCAAAATCTACAAAACTTATCAACCTATCATCAGTCTCACCTGATCGTACTTTATTGGGATATCGAATAATCATTGGTACTCTAATACCTGAGTCATAGAGTAATCTCTTTTGCCTTGGTAGTGGACCTCCATGATCAGTATAGAAAACAATAATCGTTTTATCCAATAGTCCATCCTCTTCCAATTGGTCAAGAATCAGGCCAACCTTTTGATCCATTTCTATAATGTTAGAGTACATTCGCATAAGATCTTTTCTTACGAAATTGTTATCTGGCAAATAAGGTGGAATTCTCAGATTAATATCTTCTGGAGTATACAAGGTTTTATTAACTCCGATAAATGCTTCCCACCATTTTTCTTTTGATCTATCAGGTGGAAATGGATCAAGGTCAAACTGACGATACCACGGATCCCAGATATTAGATTCATGGGTCACACCAAAATTAAATATTGAAAAGAATTTGGAGTCCTTAGGTCTGTTCCTCCAATGAGCAAATACACTTGACTCATCCCAGGCAAGTATAGATTTATAGAATTGATAATCTTCTTTTTTATTATTTGTACAATAATATCTATTTTCTCTTAGAACCTGACTCACCATTTTTACTTGAGGTGGTGGAACTACTTCGTAGTCAATGATACCCTTTTCCCTAGCAGCAGGTTGCTGAGAAATTGTTCTCATATGATGTGCTCCAATACTGGTTGGATACATACCAGTTACAATTGAGGCCCTACTAGGTGAACAAACTCCTGATACCGAGTACACATTATTGTAGCACACCCCTTCTCTTGCAAGACGACTTAAATTTGGTGTTTTAATTGTTGAATCACCAAAGGATGGTATATATGGTCCTAAATCTTCAGCTACCAACCAGACAACGTTTAGTCTATTACTTAAATGATTATTACTGTCACATGAAAAAAAGAAAAATAAAAAAAGTATACTATAACTTTTTATTATAATCGTCATATGCTTTTTTATATGAGGGTAAAATCTTGCCATATTTTGAAGACATCTTAGGTATTGAAAGAATATGCTTATTCGAGAGGTCTTTCATTTTTTTCACAATCTCTGGATTATTTTTGGCAATATTATATTTTTCTGATGGATCATGCTCTATATGATATAAAGCAGGCATATCCTTTTGAGAAAGTTCATCATCCCAAGGATTAGGATCATTTATATATATTTTCCACTCATTATGTCGTATTCCAACCAGCGTATCTTGTCTATAATAATGGATATCTTCACGGATAGGTGTATTATTAAAGAATGTATTGGAAATATCCATTCCATCTAATTCTTCTGTTTGGAATTTTTCATTACCTGTCATAGCAAGCATGGTAGGATAAAGATCTAGAGTGGAAGAAAGTGATTGAGAGATAATTCCCTGATCTATACTACCAGGCATCCAAGCTATAGCTGGTACCCTATACCCTCCTTCATATACACTACCCTTATTCCCTTTCAGTAGTCCAGATGAGCCACCATCAATATTCACCCACGACCATGGACCATTATCACTTGTAAAAATCACAAATGTGTTTTCCGAAAGTTTTAGATTCTTTAATGTTTCTAGAATCCTTCCTACGCTTCTATCAAGTTCCTCAACAACATCACCATAGGACCCTCTTTTACTTTTACCTTTATTATTTTCATTTAGGAGGAGCGGTGTATGAGGCGCGGTATGGGCTAAATAAAGGAAAAAAGGATTGTCTTTGTTTGTACGAATAAATTCTATAGATCTTTTTGTAAACATTTCAATAAAGTCACTTTGTTCCAAGCTCACTCCAATTGTGTCATACCCATCTAGAAAAGGAAGAGGTGGAAAATTATCTCTAGCATAATCCCATTTACTCTCAGGTCTCATATCATTTGAATATGGAATTCCATAAAAAACATCAAACCCATGATTCAATGGCATAAACTTTTTCAGATGCCCTAGATGCCATTTCCCAATGCAGGCAGTTTTATAGTTATAGTCTTTCAATGCTGAGGCTATTGTTTTATTACTTGGATCCAATCCTTCTGCATTGTCAGGAAACAATACACTTCTCTTCCCATACATTCCAGTTCGTATCGGTAATTTACCAGTCAAAAGAGCCGCTCTACTGGGCGTACAAATAGAAGATCCAGTATAGAACTGAGTAAATCGCATACCTTCATCCGCCATTTTATCAAGATTAGGGGTTCTTATCGTTGGGTGTCCATATGACCCCAAATCACCATATCCTAAATCATCAGCAAAGATTATTATAAAGTTTGGTGATCTTTTTTCCTTAATAGGATTGCAACCAAATTGTATAATAATAATAAAGGATAGGATGATATTTTTCATATACTACTTAGAAATATAATTATTGATACTACCTTATAAAATCCTTGTATCGTACCCAGTCAAAATCAGCATAGTCTCTGGATATCTTCCCATTACTTGTTGAAAAAATGCCCAACAATGCACCAGTATAATTTCTATCCAGTACTTTTATAGCATCAGTAGACGTAAAATAATTAAAATTTTTGCCATTATCCAATGAGTAATTAAAAGTATAGCTATCTTTCCTAGATACAATTTTAAAAATAATACTACCTTGATAATTTTTTAGAAGTACCTTTTTTAACGAGATGACCTTTTTATCTTTCTTCTTAAATTTTTGTTCCAAATAGAATTTCTTATTCATTTTATAAACTACACTGGTAAGGTAGTTCCATTCTTTTTGATAATGAATAACGCCTGATTCAACTTTATCATCATTGGGTGAAAAAGTCATCTTGACCTCATAGTCAAAATCACTTTCTTTTTGACGAAACCCCATCATGCTAAATCTTTTTCTATTTTCAATATTATTTAAGTTTGAAAATAACCTTAGATATCCTGGATTACCTAAAAGTGTGTAGGTCCGCTTATGTGGTACTCTAATAAAAGTCCATTCAAGATTAAGTTTATCATCCTTAAAATCATCAATAAATGTATTATTTATGTATTGAGGTTTATCGTAGTATGGTAATGGAGTGATTCGCTCTACTTTTCCTGTTAATGGCGCAGCAACAGGGAATAAATATCTGACTGGTTCCCACTTGGTCTCTGATACCTGCTCCCATTTAATAATTGTAGGCTCCCAAACCACTGGAATCAAATAAGTTTCTCTTCCCATATTAGCATCCCCATCCAGATCGTTACGTTTACCAAGTGATACCATATACCACCTACCATCAGGCAATTCAATAATATCTGCATGTCCTGTACTATTTACAAAATACTCATTGCTTAAATGACGGCTTGTAAGAATTGGGTTCCTAGGATTTTCTTCATATGGGCCAAATATTTCCTTGCTCGCAGCTATCATAACCGCATGATTTTTCCCTGTTCCACCCTCTGCAACTAGTAAATAGTAAAGTCCATTCTCCTTATAAATGTGTGGCCCCTCCGTACAACAACCGGACACACCATCCCATACAGAGTATCTCTTACCAACGAGCTTCCAATTCTTAAGATCAAGCTCTTGGATCCATATCTCACCAATACCATTTGCATTCATATCGCCAGGACCATGTGTCCCAGTAAAATATACTTTCCCATTATCATCAAAAAATATATCAGGATCTATTCCTGGAGCATCCTCAATTATATGCGGTTCCGACCAAGGGCCAGAAGGGTCTTTAGCGGTTATTATGAAATTTCTCATTTCCCCAGGGAGTTTGTCCCCTGGGCTATAAACATTCGTTGTGATAATATAAAAAGTCCCATTGTTATATCTAATGGTTGGGGCATGTATACCACCATCAGACTGAACATCAATAAGATTCATTTTACCATCACACTGATCTTCTCTGTGAAGTCCATAACCTATGAGTTCCCAATTGACAAGGTCTGTACTATGGTGAATAGGAAGACCTGGGAAATATTCAAAAGAAGAGTTAACAATATAATAATCTTCTCCAACGCGGCATATAGATGGATCTGGATGCGCACCATTGATTATTGGGTTAATAAAATGTCCATCAACCGCAAAAATAATGGAAATCAAATAAATACTAATAAACAAATGTTTGTTCATCTTGTCACCTTAAGTTTGTTTCATTGGTTTTTTAATTGGTTATATAATTCTTTTTTAAATTCTTTTTCCATTCTACTGCCTAATCCGTCTCCATCGGTTGCTGAATTAACCTGAGAAAATAATACACCAATGATATCATTTTCCCTATCAACCCAACCTTTTGTGAATTCATACCCACCTACCGTGATAACATTATTTTTGTATTCATCATTCTGACCAGTTATATAGAATGCGTAATCAGTTTGATAGCCACTCTCACTTACTGCATCTAAAGGTTTTGAAACCATCATATCAATAGTGCTTCTTTTTAAAAAACTATTTTCTGGGTCAAGTAATAATCTTAAATATTCGATATAACCCTTAGCCGTACCAAGCATTCCTTCTCCTCCTAGGAACAGGCCTTGATTTGGACTATATGTTGGCACATATAGTCCAAAAAGTGGTAGGTCACCCTCTCCTGCAACCTCTAGAAAACCATTTCTGCCAGTAAAAACAGGAAGAAGATCTACCCCATCCGGGGTAGTATATTGAAGACCGCTTAGGTTTAATTTTTCTGCAATCCTTTTTTCAAAGGTATCGCTTAGACTTTTACCAGTAAGCCTTTCAATTACTAGGCCCAACACTGTTGTGTTCAATCCATAGTGATAAGCTTCGCCTGGTTGTTGTACGAGAGAAATATTTGTAAGTTTTTTTATGAGTTCTTCACCATCTTTCACTATTGGGATATTTAATGATGTAAAAAATGAATTCAGACAATTGGATTTTGTATAGGTATAGTAGAAACCTGCTGTGTGATTCATCAAGTGTTTGATTGTCATTATATAATCCTTGTCAACGAGCTCATGAGGACAATCATCAATACTAACCTTAGATTGACTGATACTATTGCCGTCTTTATCTACGGCTATTTTTAGATTTTTGAATTCTGGGATATACTGTGTAACTGGATCATTGACTTTAAGTAGTCCATCTTCAACGAGGTCCATGGCAATTGAAATGGTAACCAATTTGCTCATAGACCAGATTCTCATCCAGGTGTCTCCATTAATTTCAATATCTCCAAGAAATTTCTTGTTTGAAACACTATGCTCATAGATTACACCATGATCATCTTCAATCCGTGCATATAAAAATGGATATATCCCGTCATTCACATAGGAATCCATGATATGGTTTAGCTTTTTTCCATCTAGTTGAATTCTTTTTTTATTTATTTTTTGGCAATTGAAAGAAAAAGATATAATTAGCAGACATACAATAAAGCTTATTATAATTCTGGTGTTATTAATTCTTATCATTAGAAAAAATTTGACGATATAGTTCTCCTCGGAATTCATCTTGGAATTCATATGCCCCATCCTTAGGCCACCAGGTCTGGGTCATGATAATCGCGATAAATCCTCTTTTATGATCAACCCAAAAACTTGTTCCTTCATAGCCTCCACCTTGCCAGAGACCTGCATCCCCTTTCCCTTGAGTGAGAGTAGAATCACCAGTAATAAAAAAGAAGAAGCGTGTGTCTGTTCCATATCCACTCTTCTTTCTTACACTAGTTTTCATCTGTCTGATTGTAGCTTTATCTAAAAAATGGTGATTGCCAAGTTTACCCTCATTTATCCAAAGTCTAAGATAGTCGGCATATGCATCACTTGTTGAAAGAAGACCAGAACCACCTAGGTACAATTTTTGTTTGCTGTCATAATTAGGTGTGTTTCTACCAAGAATATCCATTTCACCTTTTTTTGGTTTCCTGAAATAACCATCTTTATATGTCATAACTGGGATAAGCGTATCTCCTTCATCTAATTTGAACTTTAGTCCACTAAATCCACCAGGGCCGGTTATTCTTTTATTTATAAGTTCCTCTAAAGAAAAATTAGTAGCCCTTTCTGCGAGCAAACCCAAAACCGTTGTATTTAATCCATAGTGATATCTTTCTCCCGGGTGATGAATCAAGGGTAGTCTTGATAATATTTTAATCAATGAGTCACCATTTGCTGCCATTACAGGGTCCTCTTCTATTAAAGGACTATCAATGCACTCAATTTTTGTGTTAGCATAATAAAAACCTGCTGTATGATCTATTAAATGACGTATCAACATTATAGAATCATTTTTTACAAGATTCATTGGGCATGCAAGCTCAATCCTAGAATCTATTGGATCTCCAAAAATACTACTTGATCCAAATGTAGATAGCGTTCTACCATCGGATGACTGAGCAACTTTTAGATCCTTAAACTCAGGAATGAAATCTGAGACAGGATCATCCAGATTTAATACTCCATCTTCAATAAGGTCCATAATAATTGAGATAGTAACAATCTTACTCATGGACCATATCCTTATTAGTGTGTTTCCATCTACAGATACACCAGGATGCGCAGAATGATTAACAGCAGAATGTTCATAGATTACGTCTCCAACACGATCCTCTAATCTCACATATAAAAATGGGAAATAATCTTGGGCAACATATCCATCAATTATATTGTCTAACTTTGCATGATCTAATGGGATTGTAGGTTTTGTACAAGAAAATATTATAAATACCAAACTGTGTATAAATAAGTACCTTTTCATTTTATTAACCAATGTGATTTAAGAGAATTAATATTTTATTGCAATCCCAATCTGCTGTGTATTACCTAGATATTCTAATGATTCAAATGAATAATTAACTGATATATTGTTTTTACTAATCTTTTGAGGTATTCTTATTCCAATACCAAGAGAATATTCTTTGGGACTGTCATCTAAAAATAGTGAATTGGCTCCCATCCTAAAACAAATAATATCATCCATTAAATTCAATTCTAATCCAATATTTATATAATTGGTATTGTCATTAGGACTTACAGCATCTAGTGACCAAAGAATTTGCGATAATCTATTTATTTCTATTTCATTTGAAATACCAAATCTGAGTACGAGTGGGAGCTCAAAATAATCTGTAGATAAGATACTAGTGACACTTTCGTTGTTACCTTCAATTGTTTGGTTTACATCAGCTGCAATAAGAAGGTCATCCCCACTCATTTTTAATTTAGGTCCAAAATTGCTAATGCTTGTGCCTAATCTAAATCCAAATGGAGTTTTAAATATAGTTCCAATGTCTATTGCGCCGCCTTTAGCGTGACTATCTGCTATTGTTTGCTGAATATATTTACCATTAAATCCGATGGAAAATCGATCTGTCAGATTCAATGCATAAGCTATTCCAAATGCATAGTCTGCAGCACCGAATGTTTCACCAGTATCCTCATTACCATAGCGAGTGACCTCCATTTCATCCATCGTAACAGCAGTAATACTTAGACCAAATGTACTTCTATTATTGATAGGCATCGTAAAACCAAAAAAATCATAGGATATATCAGATATCCAATCAGCATGGTTAATATAGACCTCTTTTGTTCTATAATATCCTATACCAGCAGGATTCCAATACATTGCAGTAGCATCATTAGCAACAGAGGTAAAAGCACCACCCATACCTACCGCAGCTGAGCCAGCACCAATTGATAAAAATTTTGCGGATGTAGTTCCCGTTTTATCGACTGAATACAAATAGCATACGCTAAACATAATATAAAAGGTTATATAGTATAGAATATTTTTCATTTCACTATAGCTAACTTTCCAATCTTTTCTCCAAGTTCGCCTGCATCAATATGATATACATATACACCAAAAGCAGCGGATAAATTATCTTTTGTCAACAAGTCCCATCTTCCTGTTCCTGATTCAATAGGAGAAGAATGCCAAATAGTTCTCACTAGTTCACCTGATATAGTATAAATGCGAATGGTGCACTCGCTTGGGAGATATCGAAACTGAATTTCACGAGGACCTCTTCCCGAATTAAATGTATTTTGACCCTCAAATGCTGATGCAGCAAAGTAAGGATTTGGAACCACCTTTATTTTATCTAAGTCAGATTGTAACCTTTCTTGATCAATAAACGATGCATTGGTTGTGAATTCATATACATCAGTACTTAAAAATGGCTTGTCAATGACAATATAGGCTGTATCACCTGGCTGTGGATTATTATAGATTAAATCTTCATCATTAGGAAGTAGATTTAATAAAAATCTCCATGATGGAACAGGTTCACCATCCTCATTTTTATGATCCATGAATACGATCCAATCACTCTCTCTATTTCCATCAGCATTGAAGTATCCATCTGCGTCTCCAAATGGAATCACATCAATAAAACCAATAGGTATTTTTTCCCAGTCAACACTATCAATTCCTGTAAGACCTATTTGCCGTTCAACCTTGAAGTTTATTTCTTTTGCAGGATGTAAAAATCCTGGCCAGCATGTAGTACCATTTGGTAGGTATCGCATACAGATATCTATACTAGAATCAGATTTTCCATCCATAAATATCACGCGATAGTCAAAAGGCAACATAGATCCCACCACATTAAATGTATAATATCTTCCAACATCAAATGTCCACAAACTATCTCTTGACCAGAAAGACAGGCCTTGATTGAATCCTAACCCATCAACATTTTTAAATGAAAGTTGTAAACCATCAGTGATTGGACCATCCGAAATAGGAAGTGCGGAAATTTCTTTTAAAAGAGTATCATGGTAATCATCATTAGTTATATTTATAAGACTATATGATTTTGTAGTTGCTGTATCATAACCTGCTAATCCTTGTTGATTAGCGAAAATAGTATCTTCAAAAGTTATACGATAAGTATTATTGTTTTTTACTTTAGCAGGGTCGATAATCTCATAACTTATTTCACCACTAGACGAACCAATAACATGTTCAATTGAATTTCCAACTAGACTCGCCTCAATATAACCAGATGATGGAGGAGATGGTATTACCTCAACAACATTTGGGCCCATCTCTATAGCACCGGTAATAGGATGCACCCTCAATCTCATAGGAGAATCGCTGGGGATAATATTATTGCTAAGATCACCTCCATAATCATAGGAGACCACAGCATAATAGTACCTCTGACCATTTACAACATTATTATCAACATAGGAATGAACCAGACCTGTATCATCACCAAGATAAAATTTTACCCCATTCAGATCGATAGGGTGCCATCCTTTCTTACCATTGACCAGATCCCATCGTGCTGGGACTCCATTCTGAACGTAGGGCTCCATAAATGTGAGATTACCATCACCATCAGTTATAGTATATGAATCACTAAACTCAAAATCAGTTGCGCGGTATATTTTATATCCCTCAAAATCATATAGGTCAACACCATCAGTGATATTACCCATATACTTATCGCGTGTTAATTCTGCGCTACTATCCCAATATAGTGTTACTCTCCCATCGCCTGTAACTGCGGTTACGATTGGTGGATTAGGAGCTTTTGCAAATTGATAGTCACTCTCGTATGTTAGCTGTGCAACATATTTATTTCTAATTGCATCCTGCTTATCATTACCCATCATTATGGCCATAGCAATTCGTTCTGTTTGCCCTGCCTTTAAGGGAAAAAACCCTGATGAAATTTGCATATCTACACTTCCTGGCTCATCTCCCCCTGGTGGTGGTTCCCAAATATTTCCAGGGGATAAATAGAAATTCCATAATGAATAATCATTGGAAGTATTAAATCCTCCATCATTTTTTTGAACAGATGTCAGCCCCATTTGATCAGACTCAGATACATCAGTCTTATCAATATTTGGTTCACCTGGAAATCCAGTTCCAGATCCTGATGTGGGCATTTGATCATTAAAGCCTGCATCGATTCCACCAGATTCATCGCCATTAATACCAACATCATCTACAAGAGACCAGTCACCATCATTATCAATAAAATCATCTCTAGATTCATCAATCATCTCATCTATTCCCTCGTCGATACCCTCATCCACAGCACCATCACCATCGTTATC
>CAZPIF010000035.1:0-10109 GCA_964586565.1 uncultured bacterium | reverse complement strand
AAAATTGACATCTTTACATCTACACTTGGTAAAGCATTAGGCGGCGCATCTGGTGGTTTTACAACAGGTAAAAAAGTAATAATTGATATTTTAAGGCAAAGATCCAGACCTTATTTGTTTTCAAATACCGTACCACCAGCTGTCATAGCTGCAGCATTAGAGGCATTTGATATGTTATCAACAAATACATATTTACGTGATAAATTAGAATCCAACACTCTTTACTTTAGAAAGAAAATATCTAAACTTGGTTTTGATATTATAGATGGCATTCATCCAATTATACCCATTATGCTTTATGATGCAGTCTTGGCAAAAAAAATAGCAAGTAGAATGTTGAAAGAGGGGATTTATGTTATTGGTTTTAATTATCCTGTTGTCCCAAAAAATCAAGCACGAATTCGTATACAAATTTCTGCATCTATGACTAAAACCCATTTAGATAAAGCCCTAAATGCTTTCAAAAAGGTTGGGTTAGATATGGGCATTATCTCAAAATAAATTTCTGTACCCTTGCCACCCTTAAAGACCATAAAGTATATTCACCGACTTTTTTAGTTAAAATAATACCATTATGCAAAATAATCTAACACCGAAATACATAATTATCGCCCTGATGTTATCCTGGACAGTCTATGCTCTCTATCCTACATGGCAATACCAAAATATGTCAGAAGATAAAAAGGAAGAACTACGTTCTTCCGGAGATTTAAATCAAATTGAGTCTAGGATCATAAGACAAGGTCTTGATCTAAGAGGAGGAATGTATATCGTTCTTGAAGCAGATATTCCTACATTGATTAGTAATCTTGCTTCAATTAAAGATGATCGACTAATAAACATTATTACAAATTCGGAGAAAACAGCTGCTAACTCCAATATTGATTTTTTTATGGCCTTTGAAGAAAATGTAAAGTCAGATGGTATAAAATTATCACGTTATTATTACGAACTCGGTTCTTCATTGGATCAAATCCTAGTAGAATTAAAGAAAGAAGCAGACGATGCTATAAATCGCGTTTTAGAAATTCTTCAGAATAGAGTGGATCAGTTTGGCGTTTCAGAGCCTACAATACAGAAACAAGGTGAACATCGTATAGTTGTTGAATTAGCAGGGATACAGGACTCTAAAAGAGCACGTGATCTGTTACAGAGCACTGCACTACTTGAATTTTATCTAGTTAAAAACCCTGCGGTTACGAATGAAATCATTAATCAACTAGACAATAGTCTCAAAGATGAAACTCCACTTTCAAATGATATCGCTAAAGATGACAATGCTAAATTAGATAAAAACGAAAAGAAGGAACCTACTACTGTCTCAGAACTATTTGGTGAAGATAAAAAAACAGTAGCTAGTGATACAATTAGCACAATGGATGATATTTTTTCTGACGCACCATTTTCTGGTCTGCTTACCGCATTACCAGGTGATATTGCAATAGAAAGAAAAAACCTTTATTCATTTAAAAAGCTCCTAAATAATAAGGAAGTTCAGTCGATTTTAGATAGATCCAACGGGCAATTTTTAATAGGCCATTCATCTGAGATTTTGAGTGGAAATACTGCAGAAGAATTTTTCCGTATATATTATATTGAAAAGAATCCTGAACTAACGGGTGGTATCGTAGAAGAAGCAAAAGCTGAGCCAGGTTCGCTTGGTGGAGGCTCTGCAGGGCAGCCTGTTGTCTCGCTATCAATGAATAGTGATGGTTCCAGAACATGGTCTCGTGTCACTGGTTCAAATATAGGTGAAAGGATTGCTATTGTTCTCGATAAAAAAGTACACATGGCTCCATCAATTAGGGAAAAAATTCCAGGAGGAAGGACACAAATAGAGGGCTTCGCAAATTTCAATGAAGCAAAAGATTTAGCAATAATTTTAAGAGCTGGTGCACTGCCTGCCCCTGTAAATATTATAGAAGAGAGGATTGTTGGCCCTAGCCTCGGAGCGGATTCTATTACTCAAGGTACAAGAGCAGTTGTAATTGGCCTACTCTGCGTTCTAGCCTTTATGCTTGTTTATTACAAGATTGCAGGTACAATTGCTGACTTTGCTCTTATATGGAATATTCTACTTGTTCTTGCAATACTTGCATCGCTGCAAGCAACCTTAACTTTACCAGGTATAGCCGGACTTATCTTGACAGTAGGTATGTCAATTGATGCTAATGTTATTATTTTTGAACGTATTAGAGAAGAATTAAGAAAGGGAAAAACTCCTAAAGCAGCAATTGATTCAGGCTATGATCGTGCAATAACTACCATTGTTGATGCAAATGTAACAACCTTGATAGCTTCTCTTGTTCTATATCAATTTGGAACTGGTCCGATCAAAGGCTTTGCAACAGTTCTATTTTGGGGAATACTTATTAGTATGTTTACTGCAGTATTCATAACTCGAACTATTTTTAGTACATATATATCAAGAAAAACTTTGACCAAATTGAGTATATAATTATGAGACTAGTTAAAGAAACACATATCGATTTCATGAGCAAAACATTTTTTGCTAGTGCCATTTCTGCAACGTTATTGATTGTTGGTTTAGTATCAATAATTATTAATGGCGGGCCAAAATTATCTATTGATTTTAAGGGTGGCACCTTAGTAGCTGTAAATTTCACAGAATCAGTTGACATTAATAAAATCCGTTCTGGGATGGAGAATATATCCATAGATGGACAGAATTTTGATTTCAGTAAAGAAGAGATTAAGCATTTTGGAGATAATAGTGATGTCGCTATACGTATCCCAAGTCTTGATAATGAGCCTCCTCAATTTGCAAATAATGTAGCAAACCATCTTGCTGATATATATCCTGAACTAGTTCCTGAATTACAATCTAATTTTATATTATCTATTGAAAAAGTAGGTCCAAAGGTAGGATCCGAATTAAGTGGCGATGCTATATTTGCCATTCTTAGTGCACTAGGATTAATACTGATTTATATATCAATTCGATTTGAATTTAAATTTGCAGTTGGTGCAATTGCTGCTTTAACTCATGATGTATTGATTACCTTAGGAATTTTTTCTTTGCTTGATTATGAAATATCCTTAGCTGTAATTGCTGCTTTCTTGACGATAGTTGGCTATTCATTAAATGATACAATTGTTATATTTGATAGAGTTCGTGAAAATATGAAATCACTGAAAAGTTCCAACCTTACATCTGTGATTAATCAAAGTATTAATGAATCATTAAGTAGAACAATTGTCACCTCCCTAACTACCTTTGTTGTTGTATTAATCCTTTTTTTAGTGGGTGGCGAGGTAATTCATACCTTTTCTTTTGCAATGATTGTAGGTGTTATTGTTGGTACCTATTCCAGTATATTTGTTGCAAGTCCAGTTGTAATAAAAATTGGAAATAATAGCTAAAAATTTTATTCTAGTTAGAATCAAAAAATTCATAAAAGCGCATCCTGCTTTAATAAAAACATTCTGCACATATATTTGCCTGTTTATGGTATTTAATTATGACTGAAATTTCTACAATTGAAACACCTATTGGACTTATAGAGATAACAGCTGACACAAATTTTGTAAAGAGTATCCAATTTATAAAAGAAAAAAAAGCAGTATTTGTAAACTACAATAATGATATTATAAACCAGACAAACAATGAACTAACGGAATATTTTAATGGTAACAGAACAATATTTACATTACCCTTAACTTTTACTATCTCGCCATTTTATAAAAAAGTACTCCTAGAAGTACAAAAAATAAAATATGGTCAAACTGCATCTTACGGCTACATAGCAAAAGTTATAGGACAAAAAGGAGCTTCTCGTGCCGTCGGCAAAGCAAATTCTAAAAACCCAATAGTTATAGTAGTTCCTTGTCACAGGATAATAACATATAATGGATCTATTGGGGGCTATAGTGCTGGAATTGATAAAAAGTCATACCTATTAAAGCATGAGGGGGTCCATATTTGATTCAAGATGATCAACTTTCAATGAATTATTGGATAACTTAATTTCTATAAGTTATGAATTCAATTAACCAAACATTTAGAGCAAAATTATTTGCAGGTATGGCAACCCTACTGCCATTGTATTTAACATTCATTGTTATCCGGTTTCTTTTTGAAAGCCTCGAACAAATATCTGATCCACTACTCAAACAACTAGGCATAGACATTCCTGGTTTGGGAATAATCCTTACCATTCTACTAATTTATATACTCGGTCTTATTGTTACAAATTTTCTTGGTAAGAAAATTTTTAATATCGGTGAAAGTATTGTAAAAAAGGTACCGATTGTCAATATTATTTATACAACGTTAAAACAAATTACGGATACGTTTACAAAAGGTACAACAGATGCATTTGAAGGAGCTGTTTATATAGAGTATCCTAGAAATGGACTATGGACAATGGCATTCATAAGCGGTGATTCAAAAAGTAAAGAAGGAATAAAATACTATCATCTTTTTGTACCTACAACTCCTAATCCTACTTCTGGATTTTTTCTTATGATACCACAATCTGATGCTATTCCTACAGGAATGACTGTCGAAGAAGGATTAAAAACTATTATTTCCGGCGGATTACTTGCACCTAATGAGAATCCATTGCCTTAAAAAAACAACTCTAAAACTTCTGTCCAATTCCCCAATAAAGTGCCCCAGAATTCCAAATACCTCCTCTATATCCCCATCCATAATCAATTCTAATCACTCCTACCATAGGAAATGGTATCCTAATACCTGCACCAACACCATAAATTGGTACTTGCTCTAATATATCATGCCAATCATTAGCAATAATTCCAGCATCAGCAAAAACAGTAGCTAACAGTCCTAGTTCAGCACCTATAGGAGTAGCATATTTGGGTATAAGTTCTTTCCTTATTTCAATAGATCCGTAGATAGATTCATGACCAAAACGAAAATTTTCTTTTCCTGAAAAATAAAGTTTAGAATCAGGTAATGGCCATCCACGAACAGTTCTAGAATTACCAAAGTAATCTAGCCGATACTCATCTTTATTCCCCATTTTTCTTTGTACACTACCATTAACAGCAAAAACTAATTTCTTCTCAGAATTATTAATTTTATAAAACCATGAATAAGATTGAATCCAAAGTGTAAGCCTCCAACCTTGTGGATCAATACCTTGTTGATGGTAAATATAATGGCTGAATAATATTCCCCTGCTTGGATTCCAGAATATATCTCTTGTATCAAACTTTATTGTAGCAGTTGGTGAATAATAAAAAAATCTATCACGATGCTCTTCATCTAAAAATTTCTTTGATTCAATCTCAATACCTGCTGATGTCTTGATTGCACTCCCGAACCATTTACCAAAATTAATGTACAAACTATTTACATCAACATCTTTATTCAAAAACCTATGTCTAAAATAGGTACGGCCTAAATTAAGAGATAGAGATACGTGGTCTCCAAACATCCAAGGATCATTAAAATTTATTCCATATGTAGACTCTCCACCTAAACTTCCTCCAATAGCAAATGCCTGATTCCTGCCTCTAAAATTACTAACCATCCATAATCCAACTAAGGACCAGCCAGTATCCTCACTGTAGGTTGGAAACGCAATAGGAGGTGTACTCTGTATTGATTCAACTACTATATATACTAATTTTGAAGTTCCATCATTGATTGGAATAACCTCCCAGGAGGTTTCACTAAAAAGACCCAAGTTATCAATACGATTTCTATCCTCTATGGCAATAGTACTATCAAATGGGGTGTTAAGAGAGTGACGAATCTCTCTCCTAATTATATAATCCTCCGTTTTGGTATTCCCTTGCCATTTTATATTTGAGATAAAGGGCTCTGGACTCTTTTGACAAATAATTATGTTTGTTATTATTAAAAATAAAAAAAGGCCTCGTTGAGGCCTTTTTTTACCAGAATTTTTTAACACCTGATTAAATATCTATCCCTTGAACCATTAAACGCTTTTTATATTCTATACCCTGTTTTGAATAAGTATCATCAATAGCTTTTTCTAATTTATCAACAACTTTTAAGCTTTTTAATTCGACTTTAATATTGCGTTCATCTAATTCTCTTACCTTATACGTAGAATTAAGATCTTCATATATGTGCCAAACACCATCAAATTCTTTCGGAGTCCCATACTCCATCAATACCTTATGCTTAATTATATCAGATGAAGTCAATTGTGGAAATCCAGTATCTTTGAGTTTTACTTTTTTTGTAATGCCTTCTAATATAAAATGTGAATCATTGTTATTTGTTGTACTGTAAATAAAATCAACATTTACGAACTCAAGCATAATTAATTCATGTGTTAATCTTGAAGTATATTGAAACTCAACTGAAGCTCTTTTGATGGGTAAAACAAAACCCTCACGGGTTGTCCTATTGTCATCATGATATACAACCTCAACGGTAGTATCAGGAATAATAGATAATACAGCAGGTAAATTAGATTCCCATGGAGCTAATAGCTCATCACGAAAAACCCAACCGTTTGGTACTCGTTTAACGGGGATTACAGATTCAATGTTTTTCCTTGTAGCAACCTCTGTACTCGAGAAGTCTTCATACGAATCTTCTTCAGAACTAAGGTCGTTACTTTCTCTACTTCTTTCTTTCTCAGCAGTCTTTTTAGAGCCAAAAAGTTGCAAACCATCCCCATTCAATGGGACTAGCATACATAGAAGTATCATATATAAAGTTATATTTTTCATAACAAATTCTCTTAAACAGTGATATTACCTCGGAATAAATGATATAATCAACTGATATAATTTAATAAACTTAAAACAATGATGTATAAAAAAAAAGGCTCTCTATAAATTGAGAGCCTTTTAAATAGGTTGTCGAGTTTTTATTTACGACCCCTTGCCATTGGAGAACGAGATACATTACCATTCTTATCAACATAATAAAGGTAACCTGATTCTCTGGTAACGCCAGCATCTGCAACTTTCTCTGCATTGCCACCGCCCTTGCCTGCACGCGCCATTTGAGAGCGCCATACATTTCCATCTTTACCTAAATAATATAAATATCCTTTTTCTTTTGATACACCAGTGTTGGCAACTACTTCAGCCATGTAAGACCTCCATTTCATATTTTAGTGGTTTTTTGGTAGTGGATAGAGGATAATCCCTATCTCTCTCTTCAGTAAGTGTACAACTTATCACTGATAACAGTCAAGAATTTTCTCGACGGGCCACCGACGAGTAAAATTTATTAAATTTTACAATGACAGATGTTTTCTTATCTGTAATTTATTTTGGCATATTTATTCTATTATTCATAAAAATAATTTTTAATATTATATCCTAAATGGTAAGAATCTTATTATACCCAGATCTCCCAGCTGCTAAAATTCAGAATAATTTTTCAGATAATGCATATCTTGAATTCCTTTCCGAGATGATAGAAACATTACAGAAAAAGCGCCAAGACATTTATTGGTACATAGTAATCCCAATAAACCCAAAAAAGAGCAAATCAATTAACAGTTCTCTGATAAAAAAGAAACTAAACTTCTCAAACACAAAATTTATTGACTTAAACATACCAGAAGAACCTCTTAACAAGATTCATTTTGATTCAAATGAATTCAAACAAAAATTAAAGTGGAAGGACTACCCAATCGATCTCATATTCTGTCATCAACCTGAGATAACAAAACAATTAAAATTATTTTTTAACTCTAGTACTAATCTTTCACCACCCATTATTGGCTACTTACATCTTTTCGAGTTACCTACTATTGATTGGAAAGGTGTTTTTGAATATGTGATTTTTGGGCTCACTGAAATGGATATTTGCTATTTAAATACTGCTCTACAAAAACAACAAGTCCATGAAGAAGCACGCAAAATATTTAGTACATCCATCTGCGGAGAGCTTCATGAGAAGCTCGAAGTTTTACCATCGGTAGTGATTCCGAAAAATATTAAGCTTAATAAATCTGGTACCTACTCTAAAATAATTGTATGGAATCATGAGGTAGATAAAAAAATAAATTTTATTGAGTTCCAAAAAACTATTTTACAACTTCGTAAAAATAGAGACGATTTTAAAGTCTGGATACCAATGATGAAAACAAGCCATAAATTATCTCGCGAATATCGATGGATAATTGCAGGTGGCCATACTAAAAAAAGAGATTATCTTAATAAATTAAGAAGGTGCTGTGTAGGAGTCTCACCAAAAAACCTATATGGCGAATGGTCAAACGCTACTATTGAAGGCAATGAATGCGGCATACCCTACATAATGTTCAATGAACCTCACTATAAAGAAATAAATAAGGGTTCTGATTTTTATAAATCACGTAAAGAGCTGATTAGACTAATAAATAAATATCTAGATGATTCATCTTATAGAAATAAAATGGCTGGGCAAGCGATCAGTAATCTGATTATGAAATACAACATAAAACGAAAGGTTGATAAGATCAGTAATAAAATTAATTTTATTCAAAATAACAAAACATCTATAAGATCAAAAAAAACAAACCAAATAATTAATCTTATAAAAAACAATAAACAAATTTCCCATAAAGAATTACTGAGTTCTAAATATCTTAACTGGAATTCAAAAACTAAATTTGATGGCTATAGAAAAGCTTTGTTAAGATCAAGAAATATTGAAGAAATTGCTTTTAATAGCAATAAAAGATTATCAGGTAACCGTAAATATGAATGGCGTTCAATTTATAAATACACTATAGATTGATATAAAAATTCTAGAATTATTAAGGTAGATGATTTCATTATTACTAAATGATTAAAATTTGTAATTTAATTTAGTAAAATTAACTATCCTTTTTATTAAGGTATAAACAAAGTTACTCTCATCATTTTCAATAATAAAAAAAATAATATGAACTCTAATAACAATGAAAAACTAGGTGTGCTAATACCTGGAATGGGTGCCGTTGCAAGTACCTTTATCTGCGGTGTTCTTGCCTGTAATAAAAATCTAGCTAAGCCTGTTGGTAGTATGACTCAAATGGGCTCTATAAGGCTTGGAAAACGCACCGACAATAGGGCACCATTAATCAAAGATTTTGTTAATACAGTTTCAATGGAAAATCTCGTGTTTGGGGGATGGGATATTGATAATGAAAATGTTTATGAAATAGCTGTCAGATCAGCAGTTCTAGAAAAATATTTATTAGAAGAATTAAAACCTGATTTAGAAAAAATTAAAGTTTTTAAAGCTGTATTTGACGAAAATTATGTTCGGCGCCTTACTGGAAAGTGGATAAAATCAGGTGATACAAAACTTGACCTAGCAGAACAAGTAATGGATGATATAAAAAATTTCAATAATGAAACTGGAGCTAATTCAAATGTCATGATATGGTGTGGAAGTACTGAAATTTACATGAAGGAATCCGAAGTGCATTCAAGCTTAGCAAAATTTGAAGAAGGTCTAAAAACAAACAACCCTGATATAGCCCCAAGTATGATTTATGCTTATGCTTCCCTTAAGATGGGAATCCCTTTTGCAAATGGGGCACCTAACCTCACTGTAGATATTCCTGCGTTATTAGAACTTGCCAGTGAAACCAATACTCCAATCGCTGGTAAAGATTTTAAAACGGGTCAGACACTCATGAAAACTATTTTAGCACCTGGTCTAAAAGCACGACAACTTGGTATAAATGGATGGTTCTCAACAAATATCTTGGGGAATCGTGATGGCGAAGTTCTAGATGATCCAGATGCATTTAAAACAAAAGAAGAAAGTAAACTTGGAGTCCTTGATACTATACTAGAGCCTGAAAAGAACCCTGAACTTTATAATGATATATTTCATAAAGTTCGTATAAACTATTATCCTCCAAGAGGTGATGATAAAGAAGGATGGGATAATATTGATATATTTGGATGGCTTGGGTATCCAATGCAGATAAAAGTAGATTTTTTATGTCGTGATAGTATCCTAGCTGCGCCAATTGTACTTGACCTTGTTTTATTTCTCGATTTAGCAAAAAAAGCAAAGATGGATGGAATCCAGGAGTGGCTATCATTTTACTTTAAAAGCCCAATGTGCCTTCCAGAACTATACCCTGAGCACGATCTTTTTGTGCAACTTGCAAAGTTAAAAAACACCCTTCGCCATATGATGG
>CAZPIF010000034.1:0-10350 GCA_964586565.1 uncultured bacterium | reverse complement strand
AAAGGTTCATATAATTATATCAATGGAGATACATATGTAGGAGCTTGGAATAATGGTTCAAGAGATGGTTATGGAATATTAAAAAATAAAGATGGTAGTATTTTTAAAGGTGGTTGGTTAAATGATCAAATAGAAGGTATTGGAACATACAGTTATACCAATGGCGATAAGTATGTTGGGGAATGGAAAAATAACCAGAAGAATGGTAAAGGGAAAATAGTATACACTGATGGAGACACTTATGATGGATCTTGGGAAAAAGATATGAAAAATGGTGATGGTATAGCCACTTTTATTGTTGATGGTGTAATTTACAAAGGTGCTTTTGAAAACAACCTTTACCACGGTATCGGGGAATATTCCTCATCTCTTGGAGATAACTATAGTGGTGAGTGGAGGTTAGGTAAAAAACATGGAAAGGGTACCTTCGAATCTCCAATGGGTGATAAATATGAAGGAGATTGGGTAAATGGATTGAAGCATGGTCAGGGAAAATACGAATTTGCTGATGGTGATCAATACAATGGTGCTTGGGTTGATGGTGTTATGAATGGGAAAGGTGCTTATATATTTTCAAATGGCGGTGTGTGTGAGGGAAAATTTGTTAATGGAAAAGTAGACGGCCAAGGAATATATGTTTATCCAAATGGTGATAAATATGTTGGAACTTTTAGACTGGGTATACGCGAAGGAAATGGTAGCTGTAATTTTGCAAATGGTGAATCATATGTAGGAGACTGGAAGAATGATCAAATCAATGGATCAGGTAAATATAAATTTCGTAACGGTAATACTTATGAAGGTGAATTTTTTAATGGAATAATGAATGGGCAAGGAGCTTATAATTTTAAAAATGGTAATTTATATATTGGTGAATTCAATAAAGGTAAGAGAGAGGGGTTAGGTGTATTTACCTATAAGAATGGGAATAAGTATATTGGTGAGTTTAAAGATGGTAACATGGATGGGCAGGGGACATTTACTTATCCAAATGGCGATAAGAGGGTTGGCGTATGGAAAGATGGAAAGCCAATTAATTGATCAATGCGATGAGGAGAAATATTTGGATTTATTTTTTCCAATTTTTTATTCTAATCAACAATTCATGTGTTTATTTTCAAAAACCTGAATTAGAAATATCCTCTATAAATTGGACGGGGAAAACTATTTCTTTTGTAGATTTGGATGACACTTATAAAAGGTCTAATAATTTTAATAAAATATGGTCTAAAGTTAATAGCAGCAGATATAGGCCATATTATAAGTTCCTTGGAAAAAATTATAGAATTATTGGAAAAAATGATTCATTTGATCATGAATTCCTTATCATTGAGGATCTAAATGGTAGAAGATATAAAATGAAAATAGATTATGAAAAATCTGTTGGATATCAGCTCCCTAGTTATTTACTATTTGAAGATACAAGAATTAGGGCAATGGATATGATAGGGAGTACTATATGGCTTAATGACATATATGACCCTTTAGGATTTTATACATATGCTGATTATAACTTTTCACGTTTTGAAAAAGTTGAGATTAAAGATATGATTTCTTTTCAGAATAGTGATTTTGACTATCCAATATGGTTTAGGATCGCAACAAGATCTGGATATGAAGGTTTTGTAAGATATAATGGAAATAAAGAAAAAATCGGTAAGCAAGATTTTTATTATGTAAGTGATCCATTACCAGTTGCGTGGGGTAAAGAAACTATAAATTTAATATTAAGTAAGCAAATTGAGGTTGGTATGTCAGATAATCAAGTTCGAATATCAATTGGAAACCCATCTGATATCAATACTACATCTAGTAGGCATGGGGTAAGTGAACAGTGGATCTATCAAGACAATATAGGTAATCGTACTTATCTTCAATTTGAATATGGAATATTAAAACATATAAATAGATAGTATTTTTTATTAATTACTAGTATTTATTTGAAGATTTATACTAAATAATAAAAGTTTAATAATGATAAGATTAAATTTAATATTCATTTTATGCATTGGGGCATTATTCGCTACTGGATTTGATACATTAACCTATCATCAAAAATTCACCACAGCAGTAGATAATTATAAAAAACAAAGATATAACCTATCACAGTCACAGTTTAGAAATATTTTAGCTAATGACAGGTCATACCGTGATCCAGCAGCGCAACTCATGATGGCAAAGGCACAATATCAGATGGATAATTTTGAAGAAGCATTACGTTCTTTGAGATCAATTTTTACTAATTATCCTTTATCACCATATGAGTCAGATGCATTGGTTTTATCAGGTGATTTAGCTCTTAAGCAGGGTAATGCAACATCTGCTTTTAAATATTATATGAAAGCACGACCTGAAATTGAAGATAAATTATATTTAAATGTTATTGATAAAAGAATATACCATTCTATAAGTATAGGCTTAGATGAAAGTATTGTTGAAGGAATATTATTTAAAGAAAGAAATAATTTTAATAGAGAAATAATTAATTTAGCAAAAGCTTATAACGCGTGGACAAAAGGTGATTTTTATGAATTGGAAATGATAATTAGTCAAATAAATACTTTTCAATTGCCTGGCTATTTTTCAGGTTTATTTGGAACGCTAAAGAGCGCTGTTAGTAGCCAATTAACAAAACCACTAACGATAGCGGTTTTGTTGCCTTTAACAGGGAAAAATAAAGAAAAAGGTCAAGCTTATTTATTGGGATTATCTGATCTTATAGAATCTAATCCTGATTTAATATCCATACGATTATTGATTTACGATACAAAAGGATCCGCGATAGAAGTATCTCATATCATGGAAAAATTAAAATCCAATTCTGCCATAGTGGCAGTATTAGGGCCACTAACTAATGATGCAGTACTATCGATTGTTGCTTTAGATCCTCCTTTTCCAATATTAGTTCCAAAATCCTCATATCCTGGGATATCAGATATTTCAGAAGATCTCTTTTTTTTAACACCTTCACCTGAAACTATTGCAAGGAGGACTGCTCAAATAATTATAGAGGAATTAAAGATTGAAAATATTGCGGTCCTATCACCTGGAGAAGGAAAATCTAAATTGTATACTGATTTTTTTATTGACGAATGTTATCAACTTGGTAATGATCCAGTTGCTATAGAATGGTACATAGGAAAACCCGAAAATTTATCAAGACAACTAAAAAATATTCGTAGAGTTGCTTGGAAGCTAGTTCCAAACGATGATCAAAAAGATAATAATCTAAATTTAGAGATTGATAGCTTAGATGCTCTTTTTGATGTTGATGTTACAGATTTTTTTGAATTACCTCCTGAAGACATCGATTTAATGGATAAAAAAGATTCTGCAAAAGTTCTATTGGAGACTATTCAGGCAATATACATTCCCATAAACCCTGAAGAATTGACTTATATAGGCACGCAATTACCATTTTATAATTTTAGCACACTAATATTTGGCAATGAAAATTGGTTAAATATGCCATTACTTAACCAAGAAGTAATTGGTCCCCATGTAAATGGTATGTATGTTGTCTCAGATGTTAATTCTGCAATTTCAAATGGTGTGCAAGATTCTTTTTCAAATTATTATACACTAGCATTTGACCACCTTTCATTTATTCAATCAATAAGAAATCAAGGTATATTTAATCGAAAGCAGTTTAAAGAAAAACTAAGAAGTAATAATCAGTATTTAGGGAATCATACATCTATAAAGTTCTCTGGAAGAAACAAAAACGAGAATGGCGTTGTTCAGATATTGAGATATTTAAATACTAGATTAAAAAAAGATGGTATATATGATGGAAAAACTTTAATGAGACCAGATGAGTAAAATGGATTTGATAAATATAGTTCCAAGCTTTACAAACAATCATATAAAAGCAAGTTTTTCATTAAGTAATTTTTCGTCTTCTAAACAAAATGACAGGTTATTATTTGCTCAAAAAAACGGTTTTAATCATAAAAACTTAATTATACCCATACAAACACATTCTCCTAATATTACATTTTGTAGTACGCCTCGTATAGTACAGAATTGTGATGGTGTTTTCACTGATAATCATGAAAATGTATGCTCGATTCAGGTAGCAGATTGTATGCCTATTTTTTTTGGACATTGCACAATTCCTGTGTTCGGAGTTATTCATGTAGGATGGAGGGGACTTACAAATGGAATAATACAGAAGGTCTCAAGCCTACTTAAAAGTAAAGATTACAACTTAAATGATTTTGAAATTGTGATAGGTCCATCTATACGAAGTTGCTGTTTTGAAGTAAAGCAAGATATTATAAATAAATTTAATAACAATTTTATTATTTCTAATAAAGGTGATAGCTATAATATTGATCTTCAGAGTAATGCTCACTATGATTTAGTGGATACTGGTTTTGATGGAGGAAAGATTCATAGTATGAAAAATTGTACTTACTGTGATGGCAATAAATTTCACTCTTATCGTAGAGACGGCAAGGATTCTGGTAGAATGATCGGATTAATAGGAATTAAATAAAGCATATGTGTATTCTGGTTTTCAGTTTCAATAAATATTTATGACTATTCTTCAAGCTATTATTTTAGGTGTTGTTCAAGGTCTTACAGAATTTTTACCAATCAGCAGTTCTGGGCACTTGGTAATTTTTCAGAGCTTTCTTGATGTTAATCATTTTGGCAATGAATTTGAAATTTTAGTGCATATTGGAACACTTGGAAGTATCCTTGTCGTTTTTTATAATGAAATAAAAATGATTACACTAGATGTAAAATCGAAAGAAACCCAAAAATATATATCTTTCGTAATCACTGGTACTTTTCCCGCAATATTTATAGGTCTTGGATTAAAAGGAACAATTGAAAATTTATTTGATAATTTATTTGCTGTTGGACTAGCGCTAACTTTTACAGGAATAGTTTTATTTACATCATTTTTCTTTGTTAATAAGAATCAAAATAATAACTATAAAAAATCTCTTCTAATTGGTATTGCACAAGCACTTGCTATAGTGCCTGGTATATCAAGAAGTGGGATGACAATCTGTACTGCTTTAATTTTGGGGATGAATTCTAAAGAAGCTGCTAAATTTTCATTTTTACTGGCTATACCTGCAATTAGTGGCGCAGGATTATTGATGGTATTAAATATAGGTAATGAATTTCAAATAAAATTTCCAGTAGCATTGGTAGCAATATTAAGTTCTTTTATTACTGGTATATTTTCACTTAAATGGCTAATAAGTTGGTTAGAGAATGGTAAGTTCTATTATTTTGGAATTTATTGCTTTTTATTAGGAATTATAATCATCATCCATTAAATGGAATTGATCAGCGCTATATTTGTATTATACTTAATTTTTCTTTTAGGTATTGGTTTTTGGACTTTTCGATTAACAAAAACGCAAGAAGATTATTTACTTGCAGGAAGAAAATTAGGACCTTGGGTAACAGCTTTTTCCGAAAGAGCATCTGGAGAATCTGCTTGGTTGTTATTGGCATTACCTGGAGCGGCAATAACAATAGGGATGGGTGAAATTTGGTCAGTTTTTGGTATAATAATTGGTATAATCTCTTCTTGGTATATCATTGCCAAGAAATTGCGATTAGAAACTGAAAAATATAATGCTTTAACAATACCTGAATATTTACATCGTAAGTACAACGATAAATCCAATATTATTAGACTCTTTTCATCTATGATAATTGCATTCTTTTTTCTTTTTTATGTTTCAGCTCAATTTCATGCTTCAGGAAAAGTATTAAACTCATTATTTAACATAAGCCCTGTTGTTGGAATTTCTTTGGGTGCAATAATCATTATTTCATATACTCTTCTGGGTGGGTTTTTTGCAGTTGCATGGACTGATTTAATACAAGGAATTTTGATGATAGGAACATTGGTTATACTACCCATTACAGGTTTTATACACATTATAAATTCAAACAAATCAATTGTTGCTGGATTAATTGAAGCAGATTCAATTTTTCAAAATAATAATTTATCTCTTGTAAGCGGCGCATATGGTTTAGACGCATTATTTGTGGTTCTAGGCGGCCTAAGTTGGGGTTTAGGATATCTTGGACAACCACATTTAGTGATTAGATATATGGCTATCAGAAGTATTAAAGAAGTAGATAAGGCTAGGAAAATAGCTATTTTATGGGCAATACCTGGTGTAATGGGTGCATTTATGGTAGGAATTGTTGCATTAGTATATTTTGGACCAAATTATTTTCTGTTAAATGACCCAGAAAAAGCCATGCCTATACTTGCTAGTAGTATACTTCATCCAGTAATAGCAGGATTGTTTATTTCAGGTGCAGTAGCTGCTATGATGTCCACTGCGGATTCTCAATTATTAGTTTCAACTTCAGCTGTTACCGAGGACTTTTTCCATCAATATCTTAATTTTGATTTATCTGAAAAAAGACTACTGCTACTTAGTCGGTTAGTGATTGTTGTCCTTGGGATCTTAGCCTACGGAATAGCAATTTATTCTGAATCTACAGGGAAAAATATTTTTAGTGTTGTGAGTTATGCATGGAGCGGTTTGGGCTCTGCATTTGGACCTGTTCTTGTAATGACTCTTTGGTGGAATCGAACTAGTAGAGAGGGTGTAGTCGCTGGATTAATCACAGGATTTTCGACAACTGTTATTTGGTCGAATATCCCAATATTATCCAATATAGTTACAGAAAGATTAACGAGTTTTATTTTTGCGTTAATGGCTGTTTATTTTTTTAGTAAAGGAAATAAGAGTGAAGCTTAGACAAGCAATTAAGAATATAGAAAATGATTTTATTAATCCAGTTTATTTGCTTAAGGGGAATGATTATTTCCTACAGAATCTTTTTTTAAAGACCTTATCACTCAAATACTTTAAGGATGATATTGTTAGAAAAATGCTTTTGTTACCAGATGAAATGACTGGAAAAGAAATAGTTGACTCAATAACTAAAACTGATCTTTTTTCAAAAAAAACAATTTATATCTTGAGAGAACCACAAAAATTAAAAGGAAAATACTCATCTGATCTCTTAGAATTATGTAGGGATCCAATGGAAGGTCAAATAGTGGTTCTTATTCATGATGAATGGATAAAAAAATCTTCATTTTTTACCAAAATTGAAAATGCAGTAGATGTGATTGATGTACAGACACCTTTTGCAAATGATTTAAAAAAATGGGTTAGTTATCTTTTTAATCAAAGAGGGAAAAAAATAGATCATAATTGTAAACGGTTATTGGTTGATTTAGCTGGCGACTCTTTATGGCATTTAGATAATGAAATTGAAAAATTATGCTTATTAGTTGGGAAAAGGGATAATATAAGAATTGATGATATAAAATCATTTTCGGGTTGGGGACGTGATAAATACCGCTGGGAATTCTTATTGTCTTTAGGTGAAAAAAAATATTCAAAGACTATTGAACTTGGCAAAAACCTGCTTATGAAAAATGAGACAATGGCTTCTTTAATCTTTCCATTAACGCAATTTTTCCAGGAAATATTATTTATTAAAATGAATAAGGGAACTTTTTTAGAAAATCGTGGTTATATACCCATAGCACCATCAATAAGAAAGAGGCTTCCTGATTATTCTAAGCGATTTACTATCAACGAAATCAGTTTGGCTTTAAAATTACTTGGTAGTATTGATAGAAGACAAAAAACAGCATATTCACAAGATGAAACAGAGCTCACACAATTTATCGGTAGCATCATTGGATAAGCAATCACAATATATATACACTGATGAACAACTCATTGGTCGTTTTCAGTCTGGAGACGAAAGGGCATATATTGAATTGGTAAAGCGTTATAGAGATAGAATACTAAACTTTGTTTTTCCTTATTTAGGTGATATTGAACAGGCAGAAGATGTTGTGCAAGATACTATGCTCAAACTATATGAAAAAAAAGATTATTATAAGGAGATTGCAAAATTTTCGACATGGTTATTTACAATTGCTCGTAATCTTGCTAATACAGAGTTAAGAAAAAGAAATAGGCGAAAAATAACTTACTTAAGTCATATGACAGCTGATGAAAGTCAATATGAAATACCATCAGGTGAGAATGACATCGCTAAAGGTGTTCATGATGCATTTGTTTATGATAGAATTCAAGAAGCAATTAAGGATTTGCCCGATAATTACAAAACTGTGATTATATTGAGAGATATACAAGAATTATCGTATGATGATATAAGTCTGATAATAGGTGTACCTCTTGGTACAGTCAAATCCCGTATTAACCGTGCTAGAATACAACTTCAGGCAGAACTACAAGACATAAAATAGTTTTTAAGGAGAAATAATATAAATGAATCGTTATCAATTTGAAGATCTAATTTCAGATTATCTCGAGAACGAACTTTCTTTGTCAAAAAGAAAAGAATTTGAGGCATATCTAGAGAATAATCAGGATGCTGAGAAATTAGTGGAGTGTATAAGCTCAAATATGGATCACCTAAAATCTTTCCCAAGAATAAAAACAAAAACAAATTTTAATAAAAACCTTCTTCAGAGGATAAAAAATAAAAAATTTAAATCGGGAAATAGTGGAAAAAATGGTATGATATTTGGTTTTTCTGTAATGAATGCTACTTTTCTAACAGCTTTATTTACCGCATTTATTTTTGTAACTATACAACTATTTGATTTGCAGAAGAAAAATGATTCAGATTATCAGGATTTTATTGTTAAGAAGAAAAGTACTGAAGACAGAATGTATTCAAAACCTATTTTAGATGACCTTGCTATTTCTAAAAATGATTCAATCTCCAATGATTCAATAAGCAGACCTAAAAAAGACATGACAGGTAAGATACAACTCGTAAAAGATTAAAATCTGTATAATTTCACCAAACAAGTTTTAATCACTGTGTAAAGTTGCTAATTTTATTGACAGTGATTACTATGGAATGTCAATAATGATGGATCTAAAAACCCTCACAAGAGTTATATCGGTATATTGTATTCTGATAATTTTATATTTATTAATACCTGACTCATATTTGGCATTAAGTAAAGTTGGGAAATATTTCCTTATAATTGTCTCAATAGTAATCTTAATGATTTATTACAAAACTTTGGGTCAATTGTCTTCAAATAATGATCAAAATAGCAACTCAAATTATCCATATAATGAAAAAATAGAACCATCAGGTCAATATCCAAAGGATTCATATGAGGAATTAACAAGGTTGGTTATAGATGCTACTAAATTAGTAAATACTAATTCAAGATCTGCGATATATGTAATCAATCCAAAAAACAATTCATATGCACTACAAACAGGTAAGCTCAGTGAGTTTGCAGATACTATACCAGCTAAAAACAGTATAATTAATAAGCATATTATTAATAATAGAAAACTTCATCAAAAAGATCATCCAGATTTATGGAATGAGTTATTTTTTGGTCATGATTGGAGAGGCAGTGAGTGTGCAGTATTTAGTATTATTAATATTAGAGGTGCCGTGGCTGGATTTATTCTTACTAGAATGAGTCATTTTAATGATGCAACAGATAGAGAATGCAAAATGTTATCTCAACTTGGGCAAATTATTTCTTCGAGTTTAGAGAATTTGGATATGTTAGAAAAGCATATGATTGGTGAAGATACAAAATTATTAATTTTAGAAATTCTTTCTGACTTAGACTTTAAATCAGATGTGCATAATATTTTTAACCAGTTTCGATACTTAATCCGATCCTTTTTTAAATATGATAGAGCCACGGTTTCGATACGAAAAGAAAGTGAGAATAGAAGAAAATCTGATAAAGGAGTTAAATCATCAATCAAATTAACTGACGGTGATAAAGATGAATTTGTTGAAGGTGCAGATTTCCCAACCAATGGATCTCTTCATGGATTGCCGGTGATAAATGGGACCGGATTCCAAACAACAAATTGGAAAGAGACATATCAAAATTTAGCAAGGTTTAGTGTATCTGAATCAGATGATTACAAGTACAATTCTGTCATAGGTGCACCGATAATTATTGAAGGAGAAAGTAGAGGATCAATAATACTAGAGAAAATAGATCAAGGTTCTTTTTCAAACTTAGAGTTAACAAATTTGGTTCTAATCGGTAAAGTGTTAGGTTCTGCTCTCAATTGGAGATATGAGTATAAGAAGATTCATAATAATGCAACCCATGATGGTTTGTCAGGTTTATTGAATCATCAAACTTTTAAGGAAAGATTCAACGATGAAATTCAAAGAGCTGAAAGATTTCAGCAGAAGATGGCTGTTATGATGTTTGATCTTGACAAGTTTAAGCAGGTTAATGATACATTAGGTCATCAATACGGTGATTATGTTATTCAGACTGTAGCAAAAATTATGGAGGATAAT
>CAZPIF010000033.1:0-10531 GCA_964586565.1 uncultured bacterium | reverse complement strand
GAGGCCATATGATTAATGCTAAAGAGGCTTTGAGAATTGGTTTAGTGAACAAAGTTTTTTCTCCAGATAAACTTATGGATGAGACAATACTCTTTTGCAAACTGGTGCTAAAAAATGGACCGATTTCATTAGGCGAATCATTACGATGTATCAATGAATCGGTTGAAAATTCGTTGATTGACGGTCTTAGTATTGAATTAGAATCATTTAGTAATTTATTTACCAATGATGAGACTAAAGAGGGATTATCAGCATTTGTGGAAAAAAGACATCCAAGATTTAGAACCTAAATGTCGCAATATGTTATATTAGCTCATGAAGCATTTGATTACATCTATAGTAAAACTGGTAATATGCTCATTAGATATAGGCCTAATGATGTAGTTGCTATAATTGATGCAAGTAAAGCGGGTAAAACTTCAGAGCAGATTTTAGGGTGGGGTGGGGATATACCTTGTGTTGCTAGTTTTGATGAAGCAAAATCTTTCTCTCCAAGTCACTTAGTAATAGGAAATGCCCCTCAAGGCGGTCGTTTAGATAAAAAATCCTTATATGAAATACGTGCTGCAATTGATTATGGATGTGATATAATTAATGGAATGCATGAATTTTTAAATGATAATGATAATATAGTTGCATTTGCTAATAGTAATGGAGTCAACCTAATTGACTTACGCAGACCACCTAATCCACGTCATTTCCCTAAAGGTACCTGGAAAAAAAGAAAATTCCCTGTTCTGTTAGTCGTGGGTTCAGATTGTGACACTGGCAAAATGACAACGGCATGGGAAATATATTGTTTATTAAAAAAAAGAAAAATTAATGTTGAATTTTTAGCAACTGGTCAAACTGGAATTTTACTTTCAGGTAATGGCGTACCTGTTGATGCTGTTAGAGCAGATTTTATGGCTGGAGAAGTAGAGTATTGTTTAGATAATTTTTCAAAAGAAACTGAACTTGTAATTGTGGAGGGGCAGGGAGCATTGAATAATATGTTTTATTCTGGGGTGACTCTTGGATTGCTTCATGGTAGCATGCCAGATTATTTAATTATGACTCATGAGCCTGGTAGAACTATGGATGTTGCAAATCATCCAATGCCCAAACTTGAAACAATTATGAAAACTTATATTGATTTATTAGGGTTATTTAAAACCTCAAAATTTTTAGGAATAAATCTCTTAACAATAAAGCTTAATCGAATCGAAGCTCTAAATAAAATAGAGAACCTTAAGGCATCCTATAATTTACCGGTTACTGATTTAGTAAGGTTTAGTGATAGTTTAATAATTGAAAAAATTTTAAATGAAATTATAAAATGGAAATAGATTATAAAATATATAGAATCAAACTAAATCATAGTTTTGGAATTTCAAGAAGTAAAAATGATTGGTATGATATTGTGATTGTATATCTCATATATGATGATATTGTTGGAGTGGGAGAGGTTGCTCCATCAGTAAGATATAATGAGTCAATAGAAGAAGTGGTATCATTATTGAAAAAGGGGATTAAATTACCAGAGGGTATTTTTGACTATCAAAAAACTTGGGAATACATATATCCTCAACTAAATGGTATTAAGGCATTAGAGATGGGAATTAATATGGCATTATGGGACTGGCGGGGAAAAAAAGAAGGAAAACCATTGTACCAACTATTAGGAATGAAAACCCCCAATATGCCACTGACAAGTTATACGATAGCCATTGGAGATCTTAATACCATAGGAAATAAAGTTGAAGAAGCTAAGCCATATTCAGTTTTAAAAGTAAAATTAGGAACCCCCAAACTAGACAAAGAGATTATTAAAGAAGTAAGAAGGTTTACGGATAAAGTAATTAGGGTTGATGCTAATGAAGGTTGGGATTTGGATTATGCATTAGAAATGTGTAAGTGGCTAGCAGAATATAATGTTGAATTTATTGAACAGCCTTTTCCTGCCAATAAATTAAATCAGACATTTAAATTGAGGCAATATTCTCCTTTAGATATTTATGCTGATGAGAACAGTATTATTTCAGATGATATTTCTATAATTAAGGATGCTTTTGATGGAATAAATATCAAGCTCATGAAATGTGGTTCAATTGAAGAAGCAATAGATATGATTAAAGTTGCTAGATTGTATGATATGAAAATTATGCTTGGATGTATGGTGGAAACTTCGCTAGGTATTACTGCTGCATCTCATTTGGCAGACTTAGTTGATTGCGCAGATTTAGATGGTAATCTATTAATTAATAATGATCCTTTTATCGGTGTGAAGGTTGTAGATGGAAAATTGAAACTGCCTGAAGGGTCTGGTTTGGGTGTAGAATTAAATAATAAATACAGTGAGTTGAAAATATGAAAATCATTGGATTAGAGCACATTGGTATTGCGGTTGATTCTTTAAAAAGTGGTGCAGAATTTTGGGGGAAGATTATAGGATTAAAACATTTAACTAAAGAAGATGTTGATGGCCAAGGTGTTATTACAGATATTTATAGTTCGTTAAATTGTAAAATTGAACTACTGTTGTCAAAATATCCAGATTCTCCTATTGGTAAGTTTATTAAAAAGCACGGTAAAGGAATACATCATATATGTTTCCAAGTAGAAAATATTGATGATGCTATTAAACACATTACAGACAATGATATTAAAATAATCGGTGAAAAAGTGTCGATAGGTGCAGAGGGATATCAAGTGATATTCATACATCCTAGTTCAACTGGGGGTGTGTTAGTTGAACTTGCTGAGAAACAGTAATGAATAAAAGGTTTATTTTAGAAAATTTGGAAGCTTGAATATCTTTTTAGATTTTTTGGCTTTTGGAGTATTACTGCGTCTATTCTTTTTTGTATAATTTTTTATATCCTCCATAGGATTATCACTCTCACCATTAACAAGAACAAGCTCATCATCTATTAGTTTCCCCATTTCATAGAAGGATTTTCTGAGAGGTACTCCCTTGTAATCAAATTGAGTCCATTCACCATTTTTCTTGTTACCTTTCATAAAACCTTTTTCTTTAACACGCCCATTGCGATGATATTTCATTATTAGCTCATGTCCAGGGGGGGTAGTGTTAGCAATTACTTCTAGACGTTTATCAACAATGTTTGTATCATATTTAACGTAAGTTTGTTTTACAAGATTTTTGATAGTATCTTGAACTAAAGTAGTATCAAAGGTTAGAATTTTTAGAGTATCAAAAACTACATTGTTATACTGCATTTCAGGACCAATAAATGCTGGATCTTTGGGTCCTCGAGTAATTGCTTGAACCATCGATGTGCTATAAATTTCTTGTAATTTACGATATTCTTCTTCGGCACGCGTCCAATCACCTCCAGCTGCGTTTAGGGCCTGGTTTATCCAGCCTTGAGCGGATCTATCACCTGTATCACGTGCTCTTAGTGCATCGCCAAGAGTCTTATAATTTGGAAATGCTGATTGTTTCTGATCAATCATACTTGGAGTGAAGTTATCAGGGAACTTACTTGAATAAGTATGAATTGTAACTGTATCATTATTTGAAACGACTAATGTGTCATAAATTCTTAAAGAATCAACGGCAAAAAGCCATATTGAATCCCTTACAACTGTTGTATCATAAGCAAAGACCCAGGTAGTATCATAAAAATATGTCGTATCATAAGCAAAAGCCCAAACTGTATCTTTGATTACAGTGGTATCATAATTCACAAGTACAGTTGTATCCATAACAAATACAGTATCATAATTTGTTTGAATAACTGTAGTTGTATCATAATTATTAATATAAATACTATCAATTACTACCACTGTGTCATATACTGTAGTAGTTGCATTTGTGTATATAAAGGTTGTATCTAATACAGTGGTGGAATCATGGAGGGTCGTGTAAACGAAGATGGTATCATTGGACTTTTCAGCTAATCTTTCTTCATATACTTTTTGTAAATTCTTGGATTGCTCTATCAAATCGGAAACGGTGCTCTTTAAACTATCTAGTTCATTTCTGTATGTTGTTTTAACTTCTTTAGTACGCGCCAGAGCTTTACTAGTAGTTTTATTTATTCGAGGTTTTGATTTCTTTTCTTTAACAGGCTTATCAAATAGTGGACGTGGTGCTTCTATGATGGAGCCAGATTGGGTTCTGTAAACCTTTCTATTTTTTTTAGTTGTCTTATCTTGTGCAAACAAGATAAAGACTCCTAATAAGAGCACTATTTTTAATCTTGACATAATTCTTCTTTATATAATTGATCGAATATAGAATGGATCATACTATTGATTATATTATTCAACCTATAATTATCGCCACATTAAATTTTAAAAACAAATAGTATTTAAAAAAATAAAAATTAGTAAAAATTGATTGTCAAAAACAAACTAGCATTTTTTTATATAAATTATTTATGGTATTCTGGATTTCATTTTGGTATGATATAAGCTATGGATTTAATTTACAGATAACGTTATTAAATTATAGTGAATACAATAATACAAGAAAAATTAAAAAGAGTTCCAACATTGCCAGGTGTGTATCAATTCCTTAATTCAAAAAATAATATTATTTACATTGGAAAAGCAAAGAATCTAAAAATTAGAATAAAGACTTATTTTACCAATAGTAATAAGCAATCACCGAAAAATAAGACTATGTTAAAACACATTATTGATCTTGATTGGATTGTGGTAAGAAATGAGGTTGAAGCACTTATGACTGAGGCGAATTTAATTAAAGAATATCAGCCTCGATATAATATCGATTTAAGGGATGATAAAACATTCCCTTTTATTAGAATAACCAATGAACCTTATCCTCAAGTATTGCTTACAAGAAAAATTATTAAGGATGGTTCTCAATATTATGGACCATTTACTGACTCTGGTCGATTACGCCTAATTTTAAAAGCTCTTCATAAAGTATTTCCCATAAGGAGTTGTAGCTATTTTATAGATTCTAAAATCATTCAAAAAAAAACTATTTCTGTATGTCTAGACTATCATATAAAAAAGTGTGAAGGTCCATGCGAGGGTCTTGTACCAATTAATGAGTATTCTAACATGATTAAACGCATTAAAGACTTCATGAAAGGCAAGACAAATCTTACTGAATCATATCTAAAAAATAAAATGCTCATATCTTCAAATGAGCAAAGATATGAGGAGGCTGCAATATATAGAGATCAAATAAATGCAATTGAATCATTTAAAAATAAGCAAAGCCATGTAGCAACTGACTTTACTGAAAGGGATGTTATTACAGTTTCTAGAAAAGATAAATTAGCAGTAGCTGTTGTGTTAAGGATAAGGAATGGTAAAATATTTAGTAGAGATAAACTACACCTCAGGCAAATAGTTGAAGATGATAAAGAAATATTAAAGACCGTTATAACCAATTTTTATTTGGATAGTGATTTTGTGCCAAAAGAGATTTCTCTTCAATATAACCCCAATAATGAGGATGAGTTACTTGAATGGTTAAAAGAAAAAAGGAAGAAAGTAGTCAAATTTATTTATCCTTTGAAAGGTGAAAAAGCTAAAGAATTAAGAATTACTTTACAAAATTCTAAGTTGCTTCTTGGAGAATGGTTATTAAGTAAGGAAAAGAGAAAGAATAAAGTTCCAAGAACCTTATCTCAATTAAAAAAAGATCTTAATTTAGAAACAGTACCAACTAGGATCGAGGCTTTTGACATATCACATCTTGGAGGTACCTCAACAGTTGCTTCTCTTGTTTGTTTTATTAATGCTAAAGCAAAGAAAAGTGAATATCGTAAATATAATATTAAAACCGTCAAAGGTATTGATGATTTTGCTTCCATAAGAGAAGTTGTTTATAGAAGATATAAAAGATTGTCTAATGAATCGGAGATTTTACCAGATTTAATATTAGTAGATGGAGGAAAAGGGCAACTAAGTATGGCAATTTCAGCACTTCGGAAACTAGGGTTGGATTATATCCCAACTATAGGTTTAGCAAAAAAATTAGAGGAGGTATTTATTCATGGACAAAATGATCCACAAGTAATACAAAAACATAGTACCGGATTAATACTTTTAAGACAAATTCGTGATGAAGCTCATAGGTTTGCAATCACCTTTCAGAGGTCTAAAAGAAAGAAAAACTTAACTAAATCAATTTTTGATGATATTCCAGGTATTGGGAATCAAAGAAAAACAATTTTATTACAAAAGTTTAGTAATATAAGAGAGATTGCAAATCTAACACCGGAATTTATTAACGAGAAAACTGGCATACCAAACAAACTAGCAATTAAAGTAATTGATGTGGCGAATAAATTTATTCAAATAAAGTAGTAGTTAAATATAAAAAGTCTGCCATTGAATTCTGTCGGTTATGAGTGGTAAATTAGACATTATGGCAGATTTTAATATGTATTCAGATTTTACACCTCAAGGTGACCAACCAAACGCAATAAAAGAGTTAGTTAATGGTTTAGAAACTGGCAATAAATACCAAACATTGCTTGGAGTTACAGGATCAGGGAAGACTTTTTCTATCGCAAATGTTATAAACGAGGTGAAAAGACCAACCTTGATTATTTCACATAATAAAACTTTGGCAGCACAACTTTATGGAGAGTTTAAACAGCTATTCCCTGACAACGCTGTCGAATATTTCATAAGTTACTATGATTATTATCAACCAGAAGCATATTTGCCAGTTACTGATACATTTATTGAAAAAGATAGTTCTGTAAATGAAGAGATTGATAAACTAAGGTTAAAAGCCACCAGCTCTCTGCTTTCGAGAGAAGATGTTATAGTAATAAGCTCGGTATCATGTATCTACGGTATTGGATCACCAGATGATTATTTTCAAGGAACTGTGAAAATATCATTAGGTGATATAATTGATAGAAGATCATTATTAGCTAAATTGGTTCATATACATTATGCTAGGAATGATCAAATTCTAGAAAGAGGTAATGTAAGAGTGCGAGGTGATGTTATTGAAATCTATCCAGCTTACGAGGACAAGTGTATTCGTTTTGAATTATTTGGTAATGAGGTAGAGAGTATAAAAAAATTTGATCATATTACTGGCGAAATATTTTCAGAAGCTGAGACTATTGTCATTTTCCCTGCAAAACACTTCGTAACAGATAAAAACCGGACATTAGAAGTAGTGAAATCTATTCGTAAGGAACTTGATAACAGATTGGATTTTTTAAACAAGAATAACAAGTTACTAGAGGCTCAAAGATTAGAGCAGAGAACTAACTTTGATATTGAGATGATGATTGAGCTGGGTTATTGCTCAGGTATTGAAAATTACTCTAGGTTTTTCTCAGGAAGGGAGCCTGGAGAAAAGCCAGATACGCTAATTGATTTTTTTCCTGAAGACTTTTTGACAGTTATTGATGAATCACATGTTACATTACCTCAGATTCAAGCTATGTATAATGGTGATCGTGCTCGCAAAGAAACGCTAGTTGAACATGGTTTTAGATTACCTAGTGCTCTTGATAATCGACCGCTAAAATATAAAGAATTTCATGATTCGCAAGGGCAAGTATTATTTACATCTGCAACACCATCACAAAGAGAGTTAGAGCTTTGTAATGGAGTAGTTGTAGAGCAAATTATTCGTCCGACCGGTTTACTTGATCCTGATGTTTCAATAAGAAAATCAGTAGGTCAGATTGATAATCTGGTAGGAGAAATTAGAAAAAGAGTGAAAAGTAAAGAAAGGACGCTAATTGCTACTCTAACAAAGCGTATGGCAGAAGACCTAACTGAATATCTCCAAGGACTGAATATAAGAGTACGATACCTTCATTCTGAAATTGGCACGCTAGAAAGAGTACAGATACTACGTGAATTAAGAATTGGTGAATTCGATGTTTTGGTTGGGATAAACCTTCTTAGAGAAGGTCTAGATTTACCAGAAGTAAGTCTCGTTGCAATCATTGATGCAGATAAAGAAGGTTTTCTAAGGTCGAAAAGTTCATTACTTCAATTAGCAGGGAGAGCTGCGAGAAATGAAAATGGTTTGGTAATTCTATATGGAGATAGGCGTACTGATGCAATGTTACATCTTCTTGATACAAGTATAGCACGAAGATCAACCCAAATAAAATTCAATGAACTTAATAATATTATTCCGAAAACTATATTTAAATCAGTTGATACAATACTTGATTCTACTATTGTAGCTGACTCAAGAATAGAAAAACGAGATAATGAGTATTCAAAAGAATATGATAAAACTCACATTACTTATGAGGATAAGAAAATGATTTTGGAAGAATTGAGGAAAGCTATGTTAAATGCTGCTGAAAATTTAGATTTTGAGAATGCTGCAAAAATTCGTGATGAGATTTTAGATTTTGAAAGACAGCCTGATATGCAATTAGAAAGAAGGGAGTAACTCAATGTTTGACAGCAATCGAATTAAAAAACAGTCTGGTATTATTGGGACCTCTATTGGCATTGAGCAGGTTGTTGAAATGATAGCTCAAGTCGCAACTGTTGATATATCAGTCTTGATTACAGGAGAATCAGGAACAGGAAAAGAGGTAGTCGCAAAAGCTATTCATAAAGAAAGCAAGAGAAGTAATAAGCCATTGATAATAGTAAATTGTGGTGCTATTCCTGAAGGTATTATTGAGTCTGAATTATTTGGTCATAAGAAAGGTTCATTTACTGGTGCTGGAGAAAATCGAAAAGGATATTTTGAAGAGGCTGACCAAGGAACAATATTTCTGGATGAAATAGGAGAAACACCACTTGATACTCAAGTAAAACTTTTAAGGGTTTTAGAAAGTGGGGAATTCATGCGGGTTGGTGAAGCAGAAACTAGAAAAACAGATGTTAGGGTAATAACTGCAACAAATAAAAACATAGGAGATTTAGTTCAAAAGGGTGATTTTCGTCAAGATTTATATTTTAGACTTAAAACAGTTAACATTAATATCCCTCCATTGAGGGAACGTAAAGAAGACATAAGTCAGTTCATTGAAAGGTTTGCATTGGAATTTACTAGAACGAATGATATTCGTTATCGTGGTTTTATGCCTGATGCAGTACGAAAAATGAAACAATATGATTGGCCTGGTAATATTAGAGAATTAAAACATTTTATTGAAAAAATTCTTGTAATAGAAAAAGGAGAACGAATTACATTAAGTATGATAGAAAAAGAACTAAGGGATGTTTTATCTTTGGAGTCATCATTTAATCCTGCGCTTCCAGTTTTGGTTGAGAAATCTTCAGATAAAGCTGAGATTGATTTGATATTACGTCAACTATTTTTACTTAAACAAGATACAGAATTAATCCAAAGAATGTTAGTTGGTGGAACATTAAAACCAACTCCTGATAATAAATTTTCAGATATGAATATTGATCCAAGTTCTGTGAGCTTCCCAAATAAATCTATGGAAATTGTTGAAGACGGATTTCATTATATTCGAGATGATGCAATTGGAGATATGTTAATAAAAGACCTTGAAGAGGAAGCAATCAAACGCAGCTTAAGATATTTTAACAATAACAGAAGAAAAACTGCCAGATCCTTGGGAATGAGTGAAAGGACTTTATATAGAAAAATTGAAGAGTATGGTATGGAACCAAAAATAAAGAATAGGAAGTAAGTTGCATCATCTATTGATATTTTTTTATTTATTTAATGTTTCCTGTGGAATTTATTCAATGGCAGGCTCAATACCATCTCATATTAAATCAATATCTATTCCACTTATGGATAATCATACATCTGAATTTGGAATTTCTGAGGATATAACTGATTATGTTATACAAGAGTTCAATGAGTCAGGAGTATTATCAATTACAGATCTAAAGAATGCTCATTCAATTTTAAAAGGTTCAATAAAAAATATAGATGAAGGGCCCTATACATATAGCAAAAAAGAATCTGTATCAGAGTATAGATATAAAGTTGATATTAAAGTAGAATGGTATGATGTAAAAAATAATAAGAATCTAATTGAAAATACCTACTCTGCTTTTGGTGCTTATGGATTAAGTGGAGATATTGGAACTGATGGTATTGATAATGACAATGACGGTAAAATAGATGATGATGATGATGATGAATTTGGAGAACCAAGAAGTTTTGCTACAAAAGTTGCTGTTCGTAAAATTGCAGAAGATATATTAAATGATATTATGACAACATGGTAGATGGAGTTAGAATGAAAACAATAACAATTAATCAATTAGGCCAGTATGAAGATAAAGATGTAGAGCTAAAAGGATGGGTATATAATACAAGAAGTATAGGTAAAGTATGGTTCATAATTTTTAGAGATGGTACTGGGTTTTTACAATGTGTAGTAGTGAAGAATGAGGTAGCTGATGAAACTTTTAAACTTGAACAATTATTGAATCAAGAGGACTCTGTTATTATTAATGGAAAAGTAAGGAAAGAACCACGCTCACCTGGAGGATATGAACTTAGTGTAAAAGAAATTAACGTGGTTAATCATGTTGTTGATGAATATCCAATCACTCCTAAAGATCATGGAGCTGATTTTTTAATGTCAAATAGACATCTATGGTTACG
>CAZPIF010000032.1:0-10898 GCA_964586565.1 uncultured bacterium | reverse complement strand
CTAACCAACCTATCACATGACCTAAAACAACTTGACCATCACGAAAATCACTCACTCTCATTTTTCCAATCACTTCATCTTGACTATAGCCAAAGATTTCTTCAGCCCCATCACTGAAAGTTTCTATCTTGCCATCTAGATTACAAGTAATTACACTTTTGGTATTTTTGCTCATTTTACCCTTTTTCTGCTCAATATTTTTTATAATTTACACATAATAACTTATTTAAAAAAATAAAATCACACAGGATAAAAAATAGGACGACTTGGGGCAGCATCTAATGACCAATTGGGTATTTGTATACTTAAAAACCCAAAACCATCAGCTATACTCTCTGGAATGTACAATAGCTCAGAAATCGTCTTACCTTGCTTAAAAAATCTCCTATGGTTTCCTAATTCACCTCCATCATCAGCTTTATCTATCGATGGAATATCAACCAAAAGATGCTGGATCTTTAATTGGTTAATATAGTCAACAGCATTATTTGTAAAAAAAGGTGCAGGGGATAAATCATAATTCCTAGAAATTTTTGATATATCATTTGGAATAGTTCTAATGATCAATGCTTCATATGGAGTAGTGATTTTTTTTCTTAGGCTATCTGAAGTTATTAAAAGATTATCAGAAAGTTCCGCGTGATATGAATCATTCGTTTGATTTTTACTTTTTAAATCAATGCTGACCAAATATGCCGGTATTAGCCCAATGGGACAAACATCTGGTATTAATTCGTTAGAGTCAAGAATATGAGCTATCGACTCTGTGTGGGTTCCTGTACAATGAATATTAAGACTGACTACATTTACATTACAACTTCCGCCATGGCTTATATCACCTATAAAATTATTTACACTGTATGGTTCCGCCTTAGGATGATGAGCTCCATAAAACAACGGACTATTTTCCAAAAAATCATTTTTTATTGATAAATCAATTCCACTACTTAGATTAATCGAATGATGTTTACCATCATATTTAATCTTTACTAACACAAATTTAATTTATCTTGTTTATGATGGTGAAAATTTCACCTTTTTCAGGAAAACGATTTAATGATTTTTTTGAAAAAATCAACTTTTTATTAAACGAAACCTCAAAGACTCCACCTCCACTTGGAATCAATGCAATATCTACTTCAGGTAAATACTGTTTTAATTCTGCCTCCAAACTGGAGGCTTTTGGGAGATAATTTCATACAGCACAATATTCAATTGAGACTTTCATATACTTCTACTCACTATTTAATTAAAAAATTCTAAAATATCCTCAGGATGGGTATGCAAATTTACATTATCATAAATATGTACCAATAAACCCTCTTCATTAATAAGAAATGTTTTCCTAGAAGGAAAAAAGTAAAACTTGTTTACTCCGTAGGCCTTTCCCATAAGCTTATTTTCATCAGAAAGTAAATTAAACTTCAGCTTATACTTTTCTTTGAATGCTTTTAAAACACTTTTTGAATCAAAACTTACACCTAGAATAGATATATTATATTTTTCAAATTTTTCAAAATCATCACGGAACCCGCATGCTTGTTTTATTCATCCGGGTGTATCAGCTTTAGGAAAAAAGTATACCACTAATTTTTTACCTTTAAAATCGCTTAAACTCCTTATTTTACCATCCTGATCAACAAGTGAAAAATTAGGCGCCTTATAACCAACTATTGGATTTGCAAATAAAGAAAAATTTAATAGAAATAGTATTGCTGTTATTATTTTCATTTATCCATCTTTTGATATAACATAAACTAACGAGGTCTAATAGTTTATGGTATTAAATTTTCATATATGGATTTCAAAAATATTAAAAAAATAGCAAAGAAAGTTATCCGCATTGAGGCAGAAGCTGTTTCGCTAATTGAAAAACGAATTGATGAAAAATTTGAAGCTGCTGTCAAAACAATTATTGAATGTAGTGGTAGATTGGTTATCTGTGGTATGGGGAAATCTGGACTAATATCCCAAAAAATTGCCTCTACTATGGCATCAACTGGCACCCCCGCACAGTTTGTACATCCTAGCGAAGCTACACATGGAGATTTGGGTATGATTACTAAAGAAGATGTCATTATCATTATTAGTAATAGCGGTGAAACTATGGAATTGATACAACTACTTCCCTCAATAAAAAATATGGGTATTACAATTATTGGTTTAATAGGTAGAAAAAATTCATCCTTGGCTGAAAAGTCTGATATCTATTTAGATACATCAGTAACAAAAGAAGCATGTACCCTTGATCTTGCACCTACTGCAAGTACCACTGCAACATTAGCAATGGGAGATGCATTAGCTGTATCTATCCTAGAGTTACGAGGATTTAATAAACAAGATTTTGCAGAACTTCATCCAGGAGGTACATTAGGAAAGCGCCTACTTCTTACAATAGAGCAACTCTCTCATAAAGGAGATGATATTCCCCTCATATCTTACAATGCAACTGTCAGAGAAGCGCTATTTACAATCTCTGAAAAAGGCTTGGGATTAACAGGTGTATTGGATGAGAATGGTAAAATAAGTGGTATGATAACAGACGGTGATATTAGAAGAGGTTTAGAAAACTTAGGAGACGACATATTAAATGCAGCAGCAGAGTCAATTATGTCTACACACCCCAAGTGGATTTTATCCAATACTTTGGCCATCTCAGCTCTTGAGCTTATGGAAAAACATTCTATAACCAGTTTATTTGTATATAATGATAAAAATAATACTAGGCCTGATGGCATTGTTCATATCCATGACATACTGAAGGCAGGAATACAATAAAATATGATTAATTTAAGTTTTTGATTGTGGTGCTATAAATTTTGTGAAAAAAATTCCATTAAAAATAATTCTAGTTAGTTTGGTTTTTTTTTGTCATTGTACTAAAAAAAAGCCGGTTACATCCATATACGATTCTATAGAGTATAATAACCTTACAAAAAAAGAAATAAGGTCTGGAGAGTCCATCTGGGCGATAGCATGTTTTAGATGCCATATGTATGGAACTAATGGTGCAGTGGTCTTAGAAGAAAAAACATATTGGGATAGTGTTGCTTCAAAAGGTCTTGAAAAATTATTTAATAGTGTATGGAATGGTAAACAAGGAGAAAGTGGTTTGATGCCCCCAAAAGGGCTATGCAATCTCTGCTCAGAAACTGAAATTAGAGAATCTATATTGTATATTTTTCACCTAGCTAAAAAAGCTCAGGCAGCCAATAAAGCTAAACTATCTAATAAATAGTAATAACTATTTTCACTTCAAATAAAGTACCTTTTTTGTTATTCTGGCAGATTCACCATTTAATTTAATTAAATAAAATCCCGAGCTTATTTTTTTTGAAATCTGACTAGTATTCAGGAAAAATTTGGTCATTCCTCTTTTACCTATACCATTAAAAAGACTAGCAACTAATTCACCATTTATTGATAATAAATCTATACTTAAAAACTCATCATCTAATAATTCATATTCAATAATTAAATTTGAGTTAAATGGATTTGGATATACTTTTGTAAAGAATTTTGGGACAACAGTTGAATAATTAACATTTACTAAACTACCGTAATATTGATTAATAGAATTCATTAATTCTTGTCCTTGATTTGTTAAATCATATCCTAAAGCCCATATCATTACCCCACCTAAACTCTCCGAATTTGCGTAGCTACATTTATAACCTATTGACTCTGGATTATCATAGGTAATAATTGACTGCTGATCATAGTTTATCAAATAAGGCGCAAAGGCGTTCGCATCCCATTCATAGTCCCACCCTTCATCAATTAAGTCTACTATTTCACTATACCAAAGATTTATAACATCGCCTGTGAAATTAAGATTTATTCCCTCTGAATGATATTGTTTACCCCAAAAAGGTAGCCCCATATTTACTTGTTCTGGTAGAATTTCTCTGCTATTAATCAAATAATTTATTCCTGTTACACAAGAGCCATCTGAATCACCAGGCGGGGACTGAAATAGAGGTGCATTATGACCAGAATGTCCAGACCAATCACCATGAATATTATAAGTCATTGCATTAAAAAATTCAACATAATATCTTAAGAATGAAAAATCATACCATTGACCGAACCAATTAGAAATTGGTACTGCCATTGTAATAATCAGCTCCTGATTATTTGCATTAAATTCAGTATACATCTCGCTGATAAGCAAATTCAGGTTTTGTCGATCTTCAGTAGAACTCGGATGTTCCCAGTTCAAGTCAATACCATCATAATCGTAGTTATCGCAGATCTCAAGAAGATTAGATATAAATGCTGCCCTGCTTATTGGTGAAGAAACAAGAGATGAGAAATCATCATCATTTCCTCCTCCTCCAACTGATAGCAAGATTTTTCTACCTGCATTATGAACTATCTGAGCATTGAGAATATCAAACATATTTTCATATGAATAAATATTACCATTTTCATCTGGCCATGAAAATGCATGATTAATGTGAGTTACCAATGTAAAATCAATGCTTGATAATTGAAGATTCTGATCTACCCACTGCGGATAGTAGCCTACTATTCTCTGACCAAATAAAAAACTGGTACAAATTAAAAATAAATAAATGATGCTAAAACGAGACATAAGTTTATTATCTAACAACATTTTAATCATTCCTATATTTTCTTTTAAGATGAATAAAAATTAAATTATCCACAAGAATGTATGCTTAGGCAATTTATAATAGTTATAATTTCATTATTCTAATAATAAAAAAATAATCATTTAACCTATGTCATATCTTTCATTAATGATAATTGATCCTTCAATAGCACACCCTGAGATTGATTCATATAACAAAATCGTAACTCAATCTCCTGTACGCTGTTCTTACCATCTACCGGCAATGATGGATGGTAAATCAATGAAAAAAGAACTGACTCGTTCATGTGGTATTATAATTTTTGGAAGCGCAGCTTCTGTAAATGATGAAAATGAATGGCAAAATCCTTTACGAGAAATTATAGATAATGCAATAACCAAAGATATGCCCTTATTAGGTATATGTTATGGCCATCAATTATTGGCTCATCATTTTGGAGGCAAGGTAGACTACCTGTGGAATAAACAACAAAAAAAGGGTATCAGAAGTGTTCATTTTAAATCAAATAATCTTATAAAAACTGATACAACATTTGATTTGATTCACGCCCATCAAGAAGGTGCAATTAATTGTCCAAAAGATTTTAAAATTTCTGCAGAAAGTAAGGAGGTCAAGATTGAGGGAATTACGCACAAAACAAAAGCTATCTGGGGATTCCAAACACATATTGAAGCATCTTGGTCTTTTGCAAAACGTCAAAATATATCTAATGTGGATTATAAAAAAGTAGATGGAAATGGAACAAGAATAATAAGGGAATTCTTCAATTACTTGTAGAAGTTAACTATGCAATTTTTACTCCTGATATTAACATTATTTTGTCTCCAATCATGTACAATCATCAATACTTTAGACAAGAATTATAGAAAAAAAGAAATTGCTACATTTATAGACAACCATATTCAGAAAACCAAACTAAATATGTTATTAAGCATGAAAGTTGCTTCTCTTTCAACAGGTCAAACCCTTTATGAAAAAAATAGTGCTAAACTACTCATACCAGCAAGCACAGTAAAACTATTCACCTCAGCAGCAAGCCTATACTACTTAGACAGTCAACATATCTTTAAGACAGTAATTGCTAAAAAGAAAAACAACATTATTCTACATGGAGGAGCTGATCCCGGTTTATCAACTAAAAATTTAGATTCTCTAGCAAATATTGTAGCTATTAAAATGGCTAATATTGATACTCTATTCATAGATGATGGAATTTTAGACTCAATAAACTATGGTAAGGGATGGACCTGGGATGAAGGCTCAGAACAGTACTCAGCCCCAATAGGTGGACTGACATTAAATGGGAATTGCATCGATTTTCTTTGCTCACCTAGCTCACCCGGTCAATCAGTTAAAATTAAATTATTGCCGGAAACAGGTTATGTATCATTCACAAATAACTCGCTTACAGTTCTTGACACTTTGAACAATAAAAAACTAACAATAGATAGAGACTGGTTAAATCAGACTAACCATTTCCAGATCACTGGTACAATAATAGAAGGTAACTATATTGATACTGTGAAAAAAAACATATATAATCCTTCTCAATATACAGGATTAGTTTTCAAAGAATTACTTAAGTCTCGTGGATTTAACATTAACAAATTACAAATGAAAAATTTTAATGAAAAAACAGATACACTAGCAAAACATGATTCTGAACCCTTACTCAAACATTTAAAGCAAATGATGTATAAAAGTGACAACCTTACTTCTGAATTAGTAATTAAGTATATTAGTGCAAATGATACAACAAAGGGAAATTGGGATGATGGCATTGATTCAGTTAAAATGTTTTTGTCTAAAAAAGTAAAAATAGATACAAACTCAATAAGGATTGCTGATGGTTCTGGTTTATCTAGATACAATCTGATCAGTACAAACCAGGTGGTTGAACTATTGAAATATATGAATGATACAGAATTAAAAAACGAATATAAAAGTATCTTACCTTCTGGTAATACAAAAGACACCGGTCTTCATAGAAGATTAAGAAAAAATTCAAAAAGAATTAATGCAAAAACAGGTACTTTATCAGGGGTATCATGTCTCTCCGGTTATATTAACTCACCCAAATATGGTCCACTCGCATTCTCGATTATAATTAACGGATTTGTGGGTTCAGTGGAACCCTATAGAAAATTTCAAGATGATATATGTAGTTGGTTAATGCAAGATTAGAATGAAATTAATTAAAACTTATTTAATAGCAATACCACTTTTACTTTTTAATAATTATTGCACAAATAATGATGAAATAATTTTACAGTTCGATAATAAATTGAATCATTTAAATCAAAAATATATTCCAGATAAATCCCTAGCTGTTAATGATATATCATTTTCTCAAAATAACAAAAGTAGAATCATTACTGGAAAAACCACTAGTAAAGCACTATATCATGAATTACTAGCTTTTTCTGATTCTTTGTCTTACAAATTTGATGTTTTATTACTTCCAGATACAGCACTAGGAGATAGCACCCATGGAATTGTAAATATTAGTACCGTTCCAATACGTGAAAGTCCATCGCACACATCACAAATGATTGATCAAGCAATTCTGGGAAACTCATTAAAAATTTTACATGAACTTGATGATTGGTATTTAATTCAAACTCATTATGATTACGCAGGCTGGATAACAAAATCATCTGTCTACAAGTGTGATTTAAACAAAATAAAAGAATGGAACCTCCAAGCGAAATATCAAGTAAATAAAATTCATTCAGTGATTTACTCTGATTCAAATAAATCAAGTGACGTAATTAGTTATTTAGTTATGAATAATCGTTTAAAAAGAGATATGTCGTTTTCTGAATGGGCTAAAGTAATCCTTCCTGATGATAGATTTGGATTTATGCAAAAAACTGATCTAAAAGATATGGAAGTAAAAATTACAAATACCAAATTCAGAAAAAACATATTCAAAATAGCAATGTCAATGAAGGGAACACCTTATCTATGGGGAGGAAATTCGTCTAAAGGTAATGACTGTTCAGGATTTACACAAACAGTATATAATGCCAGTGGATTTCTTATACCTAGGGATGCAAGGCAACAAGCTGAATTGGGCATAATTATTGATCCAAAGGATGCTAAAATAGGGGATTTATTTTTTTTTGGAGATGGTGAGCGAGTTACTCATGTTGCTATAAGTATAGGAGGACTGGATTTTATCCATCAAGGCTCAAAATATGAGGGGAAAGTCGATATCCATTCACTTGATAATAACTCAGATATTTATAGTGAATATCGAAGAGAAACCTTCATGTTCGCAAAACATATTGATCCAACTAAACTTTGAAAACTATTTGTTATTTCTTAATGCAAAAAACATAACTCCATCAAATCTATACTTCCCATCTACCTTTAAATAATCAAGGAAATTAATTTTTACAGTTTCACCAAATTCAGATGATGCATGGACCAAGTTCTTTTGATCAATTAAATAACCTTCATGAGCAATTGCTATACCAAGCTTAAAATAGTTTTTATTCACAAATGAAACACCACAAACTAAAGGTAATCTTGAAAGAAGTGTAGAGTCCAAATAATTTGAAGGTATAAACACTATATCTTGTTTTGATGACCAATTCAAATCTAGAAATTCATCTCCATTTTCTTTTTTATTTAACTCGATAGTGACTTTTTTAGTCATACTAGAATCAACCAAAGAGCGAGTAATATCAATAGTTTGATCATGGTTTAATATTCTATCAGATGTAAAATGCCACCTATTCTTATATTTTGGTATATGATTTAGTAATGAATCTGGCTTGTAATGAATTGTAATCATATTTTCTCTAGCATCGTTCCATGTTAAACTTTTTGCAAATGCCAAAGTTGTCAATACATGAACAGTACAATCAGATGAATCGATACGTATAATTGGATCAATATCTATCCCTTCTTCCTCCCCTAAACAGTATAAACCATAAGGAGTTCCAACACGCCAAAGATTAATCGCTTTAAGTCTTTGATTAAAATCAGGAAAACGAAAATGGAATTGTTTTAGATAATTCCCAATCTCTTTTTCATTTATTTTCCATGGCTTTGGTATTGTTCTAACCCATTGAAAGGCATTATCATTTCCAAAACACTTAAATGTTAAAAAAAGAACAATAATAATTATCTTAATCATATAAATAATATTTTTTTGCCATAATGATATAATTTTCTAATTCTGGAAGTAAATTATTTTTTATACTTCTTACATCAAATGAGTCAGAAAATACTTTTCGAATTGTGTCTGTGCCTAGCGCTTTATCAAACATATCAATCTCTTCTTTAGATGCTATTTTAAATGGATTCTTATGAGGATATAGCCTATTATGCACCTCTAGAAAATAAAATTGGATAGTAATCAAGTCCGCCAACTTTTTGTTCGTTATAAAAACCTGTACACCTTGTACTTGCTGCCCTTCGTAAATTCCGTAGTAAGGAGAATATTGAATAGGCCGAAATATCACTCCTTTGAGACCAAGTAAATTTAATTCATCTGAAAGCAAATCATGATCGATCCATGGTGCCGCTATTGTTCTAAATGGTAGTGTGTAACCCACACCAATAGAAAAAACTCCTAACTCTCCTAAAATACCAGTTGATACCATGTAGGAAGGGGTACTTAATAAAGGAACATGTGGAGAAGTAGGTACCCAATTTTTATAAATACTTTCAGGATCTATTTCTCTATAAATATTTTCCATCTTTATGACAGTTAATTTGCATTTATCAGTCCCAATCCACCCGGATTCATTTATCATTATTGCAAGTTCACCACAGGACAAACCATAGACATATGGCAGGGGATATTTACCTATGAAAGATTGAAAATTAATATCCAATATGTTACCCTCTACCTTTTTCAGACCAAGTGGATTAGGTCGATCTAAAACCATAAACTCTATTTTATTTTCAGCAGCTGCCTCCATTGCTAGTCCCATTGTAGATATGTAAGTATAGGATCGTATCCCTATATCCTGTATATCAAAAATAATTAAATCTAAATCCTTTAACATATCTGCTGTAGGTTTTTTTGAATCACCATAAAGTGAATATATTGGAAAACCAAATAATTTATCACCATCAGAGTTTATCTTTTTACCTGCAGTCACAGAACCAAATAATCCATGTTCTGGAGTAAAAATTGCCCTTAGATCTACATTTTTTGAATTCATAAATAATTTTATATTTTGAACTAAATTTTTATTGACCCCTGTTTGGTTTGTTATTAATCCAATACGCTTACCTTTCAGTTCATTAAATTGGTTCTTTTCAAGAACATCTAGGCCTGTTAGCAAAGGTGACAATTTATGATTAACATTGAAATCTACTTTATTTACAAAACCACAACTTAGATTTAGAAATATTAATAAAATAAGACCAATATAATTTTTAAACGATATAATAAAGGTTTTCATTCGTGATTTAATTTATTCAATTTATTTTTAAGTAATGTCTATTTCTATTAAGCAAAAGATTGGTCAACTAATAATAGCAGGATTTCGTGGTAAAACTATTAGTGAATGCTCTGATATTGAAAATTATATATTGAACTACAATATTGGAGGGATCATTTTATATGATGAAGATTTAGAGATTGGTGGCAATGGTACAAGAAATATAGAATCACCAAATCAATTGAAAACTCTTGTTGACAAACTACAAGATATTGGAAAACAATCATTACTAATATCAATAGACCAAGAAGGTGGAAAAGTTGATAGGCTTAAATCAATTTATGGTTTTAAAGATACTCCCTCATGGCAGCATATCGGACATTTAAATAATACTCTAATTACAAATCAATACTCCCAAACAGTAGCCTCAACTTTATCTGAAGTTGGTATTAATTTAAACTTCGCCCCTGTACTTGACCTTAGTATTGGACCAGGAAAAGTGATGCATGATTCTCAACGAGCCTTTTCACCTGATCCTAAAAAGGTAGTTGAACATGCAAAAATATTTATTAATGCACACAAATCTTGTGGTATAATTTCTTGTGGTAAGCATTTCCCAGGGCTTGGATCTGGATCATTAGATACCCATGATGAAAAAACAGACCTTTCAGAAACATGGACAGTGAAAGATCTTTTACCTTTCGATCAATTGATACAAGATGGTGCTCTTGATATGATTATGGTTTCCCATGCATTCTATAGAAAATTAGACCCTGATTATCCTTCATCTTTATCAAAATTAATTATTAATAATGTGCTTAGAGATGATTTGGGATTTGAAGGATTAATTATTTGTGATGATCCAAGTATGCGAGCC
>CAZPIF010000031.1:0-10911 GCA_964586565.1 uncultured bacterium | reverse complement strand
CTAAAAAAACAATCAGAATTAAAACGAAAGCCTCTGGTCGTGAAAACGCATTTTTCTTAACGCGTTTTCATTTTAATGCATGTGATTTTCTAGGAAAAAAATAAACCAGACTTAAAAAAAATAATTGCAAAAACAAGGCTAATTGAATGCTTTTCCTGCCCATTGTAATTCAAAAATTGGCACCCATTGTTCCAACATGGGTATATAGGGAAGGACCCTAGTATCTACCCCATAGGGAAACTGTCCCGTAACAAGTTTATATCCGGTAATGATTCTGAAATTGTTAGAGCGACTCCATATAATTAAAAACTTATGTTCTAATGAACTCTCTCCATTGAACATATTGTAGAAATAGTTGCTATTTTTATTTGATAGACCGGGTAACAATCTTATATCAAAATCAACATGAAGGCGAATGTTCTCTTTTACCTTTTTTTGAATGTCTAGGCCCCAACTAAGACCCCACCCATTGAAAAAAACTCCCATCCTATGATATATCATAGGGAGATCAATGTTTGATCGATAATCTAGTTCCCCCGACGTAATCCCGATATCAGCACCGGCGCTTATAGAATAATCAAAGCCATATATGCTTCTTGAGCCAATTATTGAACCAGAAAGTCCCACTAAAGGAGGAATTGTAAGCCCTGGGTCTATTAGGCCGCCGATACCGGCTTTTGAAACCATGTTTAGTAGTGGCGTAGGATAATAACCCTTAAATCGCCTAGCTGTTTTGTGCCCAAAGACTTCCCCCGAAGATTTCTTTATGCTTAGGTTGGGAACAATAAAAAACCATATTGGATGCGTACTATATTCATATCCTTCACTATAGCCATAACGAAAAGCCTGAAACAACCCAACCTCCCATCTTTTTTCAGGTATAACATACGCAGAGTGCGCATCCCAGATCCTACCCTCTTGAGACTTTAGCAAAGCACATAAAAATAAAAAAGTAATAAAAAAAAATTTCATTAATCTAATTAGTTATCCAGTGGTTTATATAGGCTACTTACGGGCATATGGTCACTAAGCTTCCATGCCCCTTGATGTGTTTGGCTAAGGTTTTTCTCCCAGTATCTATTTGTAAACAAATAATCGAGCTTCCTATCGTGCTTAGTTATACCTGCATCATCCGAAGTGCTTGTACTGGGGGCGTGGGTAAAGTGGATATCCTTGTTGTATTCTGTTGTGTCAATAGCTGGGCTAAATTGGTTATACAGAGGTAAAAGAATATTGGGCTCACCCGGGAAATTATCAAAGTAGCTACCCTCTTTGTGATAAGGATCAGCGCCATCAGCATGATAGTCTTCACCATCGCAAAAATCGCTGAGACAATAATCAGTTAACGCCCCGGGCGGCACAGCATTAAGGTCCCCCCCAGTAATAAATATGTCCCCTTGATCGTCTATGCTGCTTAAGACGTCAATATACTTACCAATGTGTTGCTCTTTTGTGTCGTCCGTCGCAAAGGCAGTTGCGTGTATGTTTAATGCATAAAAATCAGCGCCACCTAGGGAAAAATAAGGTATTTTTGCTTTTAATATATTTCTCCTTAGGTAAAAATACTGCACAAGATCAGACTGATCTGCCCTGAGTCTAAGCTGAATCCGCTCAGCATCTGTCAATTCATGCTTAGAGAGAATTGCGTTACCCGTATTAATCCTTCCAATACCATCTGTTGGTATAAAATCTGCTTTCCACATAGATGCATACAAACCATAATTCAAATAAGTATTGTCAAGCAAGTATTGAACCTGGTTCCAGTATCCCGTCCTCTTTGAGCCAACATCAACTTCTTGCAAAAGAACAATGTCTGCGCCTATTTGGTTAATTGTATCTGCAATTGCCTCCATTGTTAAGGCCACATTATCACTTCTTGTGATTACTTCATCACCACAAGAATCACCGAAAAATGGAAATCGACCCACACCGAATCTGATGTTCCAGGTTAACACCTTTACATTACCCCCGACATAAGGCTCATTGACCTTATTAACATTAGATGATGTATATAAGACGGGTTCAGAGGACTCGTCAAACTCGGTCACAAATGGCTCACACCCCTTTAACAACAGAAAAATTATTATTACTTTGGGTGTTTTTATGGAAACCATTACAACAATTCTAATACATTCTCTGGTGGGCGACCTATTATGGCTTTGCCTCCTTTGACAAATATTGGCCTTTCCATTATCTTTGGATATCGCGACACATACTCTGCAATCTTTGAATCATTATCTAAATAATTACCAATGTTATTTTCTTTGAAATCTTTTTCAAATTTCCGTAGAAATTCTTTCGGGCGCACCCCCAACATAGAGGCCAAAAGAAGAATTTCTTCTTTTGTAATCCCAGTCTTTTGATAGTCTATTATTTTAAAATCTATATTTTCATTTTTTAGAAGCAACACGGCCTCTCTGCTCTTACCTCATCTAGGGTTGTGAAACAGGACAGTTCCTTTAATTTTTTTCATTTTTACTCCTTACTATATATAGGCCATACAAAATTATAAATTTTTTGTATAAAAAATCCTTGAATATTATATCAAAAAATAAGGCTATTAAAATAATGAAGTTTGACCGGCATCCTTCTCATTCATTGTTTCAATATTATTGCCATCCATATAATTCTTAACGGCAACCCGGGCTAATCTTATTGGCTCTGGCTGCCTATTATTAATAACCAGTTGCTTTACCACCCTTACAGAAGAATTGGTGTCTATATTGTGACCCGCGGAAATAAAAACAGGTTTTTCTCCATGTTTTGTTACTAGCGCAGCGCCGATTTCTTCAGAATTGTACATTATTGGAGAGACGTCATTCTTATTAGCCCCTGGTTTTTTATATTGGCCAATTAGAATCTTTTCCGAAAAGCCGATGGATGGCAGATCTAATAAAACTCCAATGTGGCTTGCTAATCCAAACTTTCTAGGATGCGCCTGACCATGTGCATGAAAAAGAATAATATCAATGCTGCACTTAACACTCCTAAATAATTTCATTAACAACCCTCCTTCTCGAAATGCTAACATCCCAGATATATATGGGAACCTAATTTCTGCAGACATTCCATACTGTTCTATTATATTAAATGTTGGATAGCCAACAATAACCACGGAGGCATAAACAGTGTTCTTATTGGGGTCAAATAATACCGCTGTTGCCCCAACCTTTCTAAAAAGATCATTGTAGGGGGTCAGTTTAACTTTGTCTATCAAGTTTAACTGGATAGCCTCTGCCTCCTTTGGGGTAATATTCCAAGAGTGGATACGATTGGGTTTCATTTTTCAAATCTAGCTCTAGCTAAAATAAAATGAAACTATTGGCTTATATCTTCAAAAACTCCAGTTTTTTTATTTTTTTTAACACGATCCCATTCAAAACAGCGCCCATTCATAACAATATAAACCCCATAGGGTAATGTTTGAGCAAGTGCAAGCGCCCCTCCAAAATTAAAAAGTCCATCGCTACTACCAAACTTATACGGGATCATTGCACCTGTAAACACAATGGTTTTATTTAGTTTTTCTTTAGCAACAACTCTTGCTGTTTCTGTCATTGTATCTGTCCCGTGAGTGATAACCACCTGATCCTCATCAACCGCTTTACAGTTTTCAAGAATAAGACTTCTATTAGCATCAGACATGTCAAGACTATCAATTAGCATCAAAGTTTTTATTTTTACCTCTAATCTTGATCTTCCAAGCTCTAGAATTTCTTTCACATGGCTATCATTAAAGTAGAGCTGTCCTGTGATCTCATCATAATCTTTATCAAAGGTTCCACCTGTCACTAGAATTCTTATTGGCATAATCTATACTATTGTGCAAACAGAGTTAAAATCTTTTTTTTTGATAAATGGGACCTTTGCCTTACTCGACGCATAGCCAACCGGTATTAACAATACAGCTTTTTCATTTTTTGGTCGATCTAGTATTCTTTCTAGAAACCCCATTGGTGATGGTGTATGAGTCAATGTAGCAAGACCAGAATGGTGAAGCGCTGTTAAGAGAATACCCGAAGCTATGCCAACTGATTCACTTACATAGTAATTTCTTCTGCGCATTTTATTTTCTAAATCATAATTCACCTTAAAAACAACTATCAAATATGGTGCAGTTTCCAAAAATTCTTTTTTATAATTTGTACCTAGTGGCTTAAGGTCTTCTAGCCACTCATCAGATGCCCGATGCTCATAAAATGCCTTTTCTTCTTTTTCAGCTGCTGTCCTAATTTCTTTTTTTGTTTTTAAATCTTCCACTATTACAAAATGCCATGGCTGCTTATTAGCCCCCGAAGGAGCCATCGATGCGCTTTTTATTGCATTGATAACTATATCAATTGGTATTTTTTCGCTAGAAAAATCCCTTACCGTTCTCCTCTTCTTGATTTGATCGTAAAAAGCACTTGAGCGACTGACCATATCTGGTCTTGATAATTTATTAAATTCTAATTTTTGAAATTCCATTATATTCTTTGCCATTGTATTTTCCGGTTTAAATTTACAAATTCAAAATTCATGCAGACTTTAGAAATTTTTATACTTCTTTTTTTAACATTATCGATTTTGTCGCTAATAGCATACAAGAAAAACAGAGCATCAATCTATTTTCTTTTTATAGCTATCGTAATGACGATATTACAATTCTTTAACGGCGGTCTTCGCTGGCAATTGCTTCCCGCTGTCTATCTGCTCCCAATAGTTTTTTTTATTTACAAACTACACCAAAATAAAAACTCTATTTTATTTGTTAATCTATTTCTTCTGGTTTGGCTTTCAATCTCGATACTGCTTCCTTGGGCAATCCCGGTTTTTACACTACCCGAACCTGATGGAAAGTTTAATGTTGGTACTGAGACATTTCACTGGATTGACTCTTCTCGGATGGAGTGGTTTACAAATGAAAACATGAACGACCATAGAGAAATAATGGTTCAGGTCTGGTACCCCTCTTTAGAAAAACCAATTAACAAACCCCGACCGTATATGGACTTCATGAGTATTAGAGCAGCGGCACTTGCCTCAGCCGGGAAAATACCTTCTTTTTTCCCAAGACACTTAGAAATGGTCAAAACAAACAGCTATAACAGCCTAAGCTGTCTTGAGTCTATTAATCAACTTCCTGTTGTCGTTTTTTCACATGGAATAACAGGCTCTCGATTTTTACATCAAAACCTTTTCGAATACCTTGCCAGTCATGGGTATGTTGTTGTAGCACCAGATCATAGCTATGACTCTAACTTGACAGTTTTCCCAGATGGCCGCACAGCTAACTACAGATCGGAAATAACTGGACACCCTGACAGCGTTAATATTCGAAAAAAGCAAATGATAACACGCAAACTAGATATTGAATTCATTATTAACCAGTTGATATTTTTGAACAACGGACAGATTTCATCTGGGCTTGCTGGGTGTCTTAATCTTGAAAGAATTGCATTGGGGGGACATTCTTTTGGTGGCGCAACGGCAACTTTTGCAACACATAAAAATAAACAAATAGCAGCATGTTTTGTTCTTGATAGCTGGTTAAGCCCCATTCCTGATTCTGTTATATCCTCAGGAATTAATATCCCCTTCTTATTTATGGGAAGACCTACGTGGAACAGCTCAGACTATCCAGAAAACTATTCACACCTTGACAAATTTTTGGGAAGGTCATCTGGTTCCAAATACCGTCTTATTATTAAAAAAACCTTACACCTTGATTATACGGATATCCCCCTACTATCTCCATTAATTAACCGGTTTATGGATGTTGGCCCCTTACCTCCAGAGAAATCTCTTCCCCTAATAAACAATCTAACCCTCGGTTTTCTAGAAAAATATGTTGCCAACAATAAAGAAAGCAGATTTGAACAAACATTAAAAAATGAGCTTATTGTTCAATGATAAAGCACACGGCTAGAATTACACTAGGACTAGCGCTTGTCACCATAGGACTAATTGGTGGCTTAATACCTATTTTTCAAGGATGGATATTTGGACTTCCTGGCCTAATTATTCTTGCAGATTATTTTCCCCCAATAAAAAAATTGGTAGAGTGGGGTAAAAAAAGGTATATGAAAAAACAAAAAAACGATCATCCTCAAACATAGAAAAAACTATTTTTTTCACTTTCTCGCTTTTGGTTTGAATATTTTTTTATGTAACCTCTCGAACGAAATTCATCTGTTTTTTTTAATAATTCACATATAATCTTTGTTGTTCATAATTAGTGTCTAAAAAATCTTCAAAAATAACAGCAATTGTCGGAGCCCAGTGGGGAGACGAAGGAAAAGGGAAAATCACTGATTTTTTTGCAGGAGAGTCAGATTATGTCGTCAGGTTTCACGGCGGCAATAACGCAGGACATACAGTTATTGTAAACGGCAATACTTACAAACTTCATTTAATACCATCAGGAATAATATATGGCGAACCCATATCTATAATTGGAAACGGGGTTGTAATCGACCCAAAAGCCCTATTAAACGAAATTGACTATATTAAAGAAAAAGGTATAGACCCTAAGCTCATGGTTAGTGATCGTGCCCATATTATTATGCCCTATCATATAGCATTAGATGGTGCCCTATCCAACCACCAGGGAAAACTTGCTGCAGATAGCACAAGACGGGGGATTGCACCCGTATATGCAGATAAAATGTTTCGCAATGGAATACGCGCTATTGACCTACTGGAGCCAGATGTATTTAGGGAAAAACTTGAAAAAGGTTATGCTTTTTCAAAAGGGCTTATTGAAAAAACCTTATCGGGAAAGCTTGATATATCACAAAATGAAATATTTGACTTATATTGTAAGTACGGCGAGGATCTTAGGTCATATATTTTTGATACATCCGTGGAACTATATAATGCTCATAAAAATGGGAAATCAATATTGTTTGAAGGCGCACAAGGAATAAGCCTTGATGTTGATCATGGTATATACCCATACACAACATCGTCCAACACAGCTGCTGGACATATATCCACAGGTACCGGCGTAAGCTTTCGTAATATAGGTCGGATTATCGGGGTTGTAAAAGCATACCTTAGCAGGGTTGGTGAAGGCCCTCTCCCATCGGAAATACATGGAAGTGAGGCAGAAAGCTTGCGTAAAAAGGGCTCAGAGTACGGAACTACCACTGGTCGACCTCGGCGTGTTGGTTGGCTTGACTTAGTCCAGGTTCGCCAGGCTGTTCGTGTAAATGGGCTGACCGAAATAGCACTCACAAAACTAGATATTTTATGCGGTCTTGATTCTATTAAAATATGCACCAAATATGACGTTGAAGGAAATGAACTTAGTGAGATTCCAGCAAGCCTTACTAATTTTCGCAAAGCAAGGCCAATATACTCCACCCTACCTGGATGGGAAGACCTTCCTAGTAATATTTGGGAAAAAGGATTTGATTTTCTTCCTGAAACATTAAAAAAATTCATATTTTTTATTGAACAACAAACCGAATGTTCTGTTAAAATAATATCTGTTGGCCCACAGCGGCATGAAACAATTTTAAGATAGTGCCGTTCACTAAAGAAACAATAGATCTTTCTGAACTTTCACATGATGCTATAAAGAAAAAACTTGTTGAATTAAATATCCCCCTCACTATTGATGAGGCGCTAAAGATTCAAAATGAAATGCTTGGCAGAGCACCATCTATTGCAGAGCTTGTTCTTTTTTCAATTCAAGGCTCCGAGCACTGCAGCTATAAGAGCAGCAGAACACATTTAAAACAATTTACAACAGAAGGTCCAGATGTTGTTTTAGGAGCAAAAGAAGATGCCGGTGTTGTTTCAATTACAAAAGACAAACTAGGTAACAGATGGTGTGTTGTAATGAGCCACGAATCACACAACCATCCATCACAAATAGTCCCATATGAAGGAGCCGCTACTGGAGTCGGCGGGAACGTTCGAGATGTAATGTGTATGGGGGCAGAAGTGATTGGGTGTACGGATTCTTTTAGATTTGGAGATATTAAAAAAAGTAAAACAAAATGGATCCATGATGGTGTGGTCTCAGGTATCGCAGGGTACAGCAACCCTTTAGGGATACCGAATATTGGAGGAGATCTCTATTACCACAAAAACTACAACGAGAACTGTTTAGTAACACTCGTAACACTGGGGATTGTCAGAGAGGACCACATTATACACTCATATGCTCCAAAAAATGCTGCTGGGTATGATTTAATATTAGTTGGGAAACCCACCGACAACAGCGGTTTTGGTGGCGCCAGCTTTGCGTCTCTCGAACTTGAAGAAGAAAAAAAGGAACAAAACAAAGGGGCAGTACAAGAACCAAATGCTTTTCTAGAGCGACATCTTTTAAAATCCACTTATTCCCTGTTTAAATATTTTCAAGATAATAATTTAATTAATAAAGTTGGGTTTAAAGATCTTGGCGCGGGAGGTGTCGCGTGTGCAAGCGTTGAACTCGCAGAAACATCTGGCTACGGCGCCGAAGTCTGGATGGAAAAGATACACATAGGCATGCCCGGACTACATCCGTCAGTATATTTATGTAGTGAAACCCAAGAAAGATTTATGTGGGTTTGTCCAAAAGAAATCAGTCCAATAATATTAAAACACTATAATGATTCTTTTGATTTTCCTAGAGTGAGCCAGGGCGCCATGGCTTCAATAGTAGGAAAAATAAGAGACGACGGACAATATATTGTCCACAATGGGCCAGAAGAGATTGTTAACGCTCAAGCATCTCAAGTAACAAAAGGGTTTTTATATGATAGGCCGTATGAAATGCGTGAAGAAGATTTTTCTGAGCCCGATTTACCGGGACCATTTGATTACGACAAGATTTTGTTGGATATACTATCTCATGAAAACATGGCTAGTAGAGAACCGATATATGAAAAGTATGACAAGCAAGTACAGGGTCGTGTTTATAGAGAAACAGGAGAAGCAGACTCTGGTGTTCTCGCCCCATTTAATTCTGAATCTTACCCAAAAGAAATTAGAAAAACAGGCATAGCCCTATCAACAGACCATAATCCTAGACACGGAATATTAAGCCCCTACTGGTGTGGGGTTAATGCTGTTGTTGAATCTATGAGAAATGTTGCTGCAGTTGGAGCAACGCCACACGCAATAACAGACTGCCTGTGCTTTGGAAACCCCGAAAAACCTCACCAGATGTGGGAATTTGTTGAGAGTACAAGAGGTATTGCTGACGCATGTAATACAATTACCCTAAAAGATCACCCGGATAAATCAACACCAATCATTGCTGGAAATGTTAGTTTTTATAATGAATCTATAAATGGCCCTATTCCCGCAAGCCCAATAGTAAGCTGCCTTGGGAAGCTAGATGATATAACCAAATCAGTCCCAATGTGTTTTCAAAAAACCGACTCTATAATTTTAATGATTGGTGAACGAAAAAATGAGCTCGGTGGCTCAATATATTATAGCCTATATAATGAAATAGGTGCAAACATACCTAAACCCAGTTTAGAACAAACAAAGAATGAAATATTTGGAGTTACCGACCTTGCAGATAAAAGACTTACTCGTTCCTGCCATGATATATCAGATGGTGGACTAGTAGCAGCTATTGCAGAAATGACATTTAAAAACAATATTGGATGTTCTGTTTCTATTAAAAGCAGTATGAGCCCAGAAAAGGTTTTTTTCTCAGAAACAGGTGGCTTCATTCTAGAAATATCACCCAACAATATTAAAGATGTAAAATCAAAATTAGAAACATCTGGTGTTAACGCATTTGAAATTGGTACTACAGGAGGTGAGAATATTAGTATAAACCAGCTGATTAATTTGCCCGTTTCAATTGCAAAGAACGCTTGGGAAAATGGCTTAAGAAATAAAATTTAAACATGTTTTTAATAAAAAATACTAAATATGGCAAAAATAGATTATAGAGCAGCTGGTGTAAACATTGATGCTGGTAACGAGGCCGTCAACCGCATCAAAAGTCTTGTTAAGTCTACATTTACAAAAAATGTTCTTACTGGCCTTGGGAGCTTTGGTTCCCTCTTCAGGCTAAAACCATTGCTGGATGAATATGACGACCCGGTAATGGTTCAGAGTATTGATGGAGTGGGAACAAAAACAATAATCGCTAGAAAGCTAAATAAGTTTAATACCATAGGGGTTGACTTGCTGAGCGCATGTACTAATGATATTTTAGTCATGGGCGCCAAGCCTCTAACGTTTTTAGACTACATTGCCAATGATAAACTGAAACCAAAAATAATTGAAGAAATTGTATCCGGCATGGTGAAAGCATGCAAGGATACGGGCGTCTCCCTTGTGGGTGGTGAAACAGCAGAGATGCCCGACACTTATTTACCAGGCGAACACGACCTGGTGGGCATTATCACAGGTGTAGTGGAAAAAGATAAGATTATCACTGGCGAAAACATCCAACCTGGGCACGTGGCGCTGGGACTGCCTTCCAACGGTTTGCACACCAATGGTTATTCATTAGCACGAAAACTTTTTTTTGAAATCGGTGGATATGATGTGAATGACACCATCCCTGAATTGGAAAAGCCTGTTGGGCTTACCCTGCTTGAACCACACATTAATTATACGAATCATGTATTCACAGTGCTAAATGCAGGCATTGATATTAAGGGCATCGCTCATATTACTGGCGGCGGATTGGTGGAAAACATTCCACGGATTTTGCCAAATGGATGCGGTATAGAAATACAAAAAGCATCATGGCCAAATGTGCCTGTATTTGATGTGATGCAATCCATTGGCAACGTTGATACAGATGAAATGTTTCGTGCTTTCAATATGGGTATCGGCATCGTATTTATTGTGGATTTTAATGATGTGAGTTCCATAAAGGATGCGCTAAAAGGTTTAACAGACATCTACGAGATTGGAACAGTTGTTTCCGGTAAAGGAGTCAATATTGGATAATAAATT
>CAZPIF010000030.1:0-11063 GCA_964586565.1 uncultured bacterium | reverse complement strand
TCTGTCAGCCAGGCTAATATGCTTCAAGAAAAAATTCAAAAAATAGTAAACGACAAATTACCTGAGAAATGTAGATCAATTTTTATTTTAAGTAGGGTCGAAGGATATTCAAATCCAGAGATAGCAGAAATCCTAAACTTGAGCATTAGAACAGTTGAAAATCAAATATATAGAGCTTTAAAACTTTTAAAAAAAAATCTGAAAAATTATTTGTGAGTAGAATCACATTTTTCCCCGTTAATTGTGTGCTTGTATAAGAAACGTTTTAATAATAATGAATTTAGACAAAGAACAAAAAATACTCTGGGAAGCTAGTAAAAAGCATAAACTACCTCCCACCCCTAATAAAAACGAAATCTGGGACCAATTAGCTCAGCAAATTGAAATATCAGAAAATAACTCTGCACAAGAAATAACTAGATATAAAATATCTAAGAAGTGGTTCTTATTTGCCCCACTCCAGTTAAACCTTAATAGACTTTTTGCTTTTTCTGTGTTCCTCTTATTAAGCTCACCAATTTTATACCAATATTATTATTTTGATACAATTTCAGCAAAAATAGGGCAAATTGAAAAAATAAAATTATCCGATGGATCTTTAGTAACACTTAATTCTGAAAGTAATTTAACATATAATAAGAATTATAATATTTCTAATCGTTCCGTTAATCTAATTGGTGAAGCATATTTTGATATTAATAAAAGTGATATTCCTTTTAAAATAAGTACAGATTTTGGTGTAGTAACCGTTCTTGGAACATCTTTTAATATCCGATCAAGAGAAGATGGGTTTGAAGTAGGTGTTAACAGTGGAATAGTTGAAGTATCCCATAAAAAATCTTCTATTAAATTATCAAAAGGGCAGTTAATAAAAATAACCTCAAATTTTGATAAAAAGGTCTTATCTGAAAAACCCTATCCCAACTACCCAGATTGGATGAATCAAAAATTTTACTGCAATAGCACAACATTAAAAGAATTATCATCTGAGATTGAACGAACTTTTAACATAGAAATTGAATTTTCAAAACCAGAACTTGAAACAATCACAGTGACAGGAGTGATTGATGCACCTGACTTACAAACTGTGTTGCACACTATTTCCTTATTGACACAACATGAGTTTAAATTAGAAGGTGTTCGATGTACTATCTTATAATCTAAAAAGCCTTACAAGTAAGTATATACTCTTAATCTTACTGGTAGTAAACTCAAGTGTACTTGCACAAAAAAAAGTGAGTTTTCAATATAACAATATTGAATTAAAAACAGCTTTAAATAATCTAATAAATGAATATCAATTATCCATAGTTTTTCCCGATACCATTCCCAATACTCCAATTACTCAATCTTGTATTGATTGCAGTCAAGATGAAGCACTTTCATTAATACTATCATCGACATATTTAAAATGGGAAAAATCCAATTCACAGTACATAATTCTCTTACCAGATTATAATCAAAATTATTCAATATCTGGAAGAGCAACGGATTTCAAAACAGGTGAACCTATACCATATGCAAATGTATTCATTATAAAAACTAATTCAGGTGATATTTCCAATAATGATGGATTATTCTCAATCTCTAATATAACTACATTGTCTTGCTCTCTATCTGTTTCTTATATAGGCTATGAAACAAAAATAATTCCTTTATCATTCCCAAAAGATGAAAATAATTTCAAGACAATACCTCTTGATCCAAAAATATTAAACTCAAAAGAAATTTCGATTACAGGATATACAAGAGAATTTATGGGTCGCTCAAATATCCCTGGTCAGGTATCATTCTCCCCTAGATATATATCAACATTACCCAATCTTGGAGAAGTCGATATCTTTCGTTCCTTACAATACTTACCCGGTGTTCAACTAGGTTTAGGTGGGACTTCAAATCTCTACATTAGAGGTGGTTTACCAGAGCAGAATCTCATCATACTAGATGGAATGCCTGTATATCAGAATGGACATATGTTTGGATTTATAACATCAATCGCTGCAGATGCAATCAAAGATGTTCAAGTTTATAAAGGAGGAGTCCCTCCTCAATATGGTGGCAGAATTTCTAGCGTAATAGAACTTTCTAGTCGTTCAGGAAATAGTATTAATCCAAATGCCGCTTTTTATGCTAATTTTATGAGCCAGGGACTAACAACAGAAATTCCCATATTAAAAAGAGGCAGCCTGATAATTAACATAAGAAAATCAAACCCATCAACTGATTATTCAAATCTTTACACATCCATACAACGATATATAACTGGTGATAATAAATTTAGTTTATTAACCCAAACCGCTAATAACTATACTGATCAAAACACTACTTATGATATAAAATCATCTTATGAAGATATTACCAGTCGCCTTTCAGTATTAATAAATCCAAGACACAAAATAACATTTACACAAATTACTGGAATAGATTCGGTTGCTGAGTCAAGAGATTATTTTGGATTTAGCTCTATCTTAGGAAGAGATAGTATACATATTGATGAAAAAACTAATCTGATCAATACCGGTTTGATAATGAATCTTTCTTCAAAATGGAATCACATTTACAATTCTAATTTTAGCATATCGATGTATAAAATCAGTAGTAAATACTTGACAACACAGTTTTCGATAATGAATGGAATACCTAGCACTATCATTGGCTATCTTGATGAAAAAAACAATTTCAATGATCATCGGATAAAATTTCATCATCAATTAAAAATCTTTAATGATCACAAGTTCTCAGGGGGGGTTGAAGAAACCTTTCTTTCATCGGATTTTAATACAATTAGCGAGGATGGCACATCGAGTAATACATCTCAAATTGAGCAAGATAATTTCTTACACGCATTTTTCTTTCAGGATGAATGGAATATTTTTAATAATACAGAAATACTATCTGGATTCAGAATTTCATATCTTAATTCAAATAGTGAGTTTTTTATAGAGCCCAGACTATCATTGAAACATAAGCTTCAATCTAATATATCACTTGAGGCCTCATTAGACAAGCACCATCAATTTATTCATAAAATATCCTCAAATAATTTTGATACAAGAGGAACACAAAATATGTGGATTCTTTCAACAAAAAATATTCCTGTTATATATTCAAATAATTATCATCTAGGAATAACATGGGATAATAAGAATTACAGCTTCTCACATAGCCTATATTCAAGACAAATCGAAAACATATTCCAATTCAATGATTCCTTCATGACTACAATCACAAATAATAATATAAACAATGAATTATATGTAGGTTCAGGTACTAGTAATGGATTAGAAATTATTCTTCGAAGAAAAATAGGATTAATCTCTGGTTGGATGACCTATCACCTTAACAATAGTAAATATAATTTTCCTAAGTTGAATAACGGAAAAGAATTTTTAGCAGACCATGGTAAAATGCATGAATTAAAAATAATAGCTATAACAAAATTATGGAATTTTGATTTATCAGCAAGTTGGGTATTTTCATCTGGTGGTGTATATACAGACAAAGATAATATGTATGTTGAAGCAGGTTCGGGTTTTGATATAGTAACTATTGGAAACCAGAATTCAAACATCCTTCCATCTATACATCATTTAGATATCAATATATCTAGAAGCGTTGAATATTTTAAAACAACCATTGATATTGGGTGTTCTATATACAATCTTTACAATAAGAACAACCTAAGTCATAAAAGGTATAATCCCTACACACCTGAATTATCTATAACAAACGTTTCTATGTTTGGGATTACTCCTAATGCATATATTAAAGTCAGCTTCTAATTATATTGGTTTTTTTGAAAATATTTTTTAAAAAATTCTTTAAAGGTTTAGGCATTTTTTGATGTATTGAGTTTTTTATTAATCTTATAACTCCCTTAGTTTTGTAAATTTTTTTCCAACTTTCGTTAAAATCTGGTTCAAATAATACTACCCCTTTTAAATACTCCATCATTTTTTCATTTGGAAGACGTTCTTTACTTCTAGAAAGAAGATACCAAGTTTGCCTTGGGTGATACCATGGGATCCTAGATATAAAAAGATTAGCATCTTTACCAAATTCTTTTATTTTTGAATAACGATAACTAACGCAACCAGGGTATATCCACCCACTACCTTGAAAATCTGAAAGTCCTTCTACAAAGGTAACAAGGATGAGTCCATCTTTTTTTAAAGAGTCTTTAAAATTTTTTAATGCAATCCTAATTAAATCACCTCCAGTGTGAGAAAAAATAGATTGTGCAACAATGAAATCAAATTTTGTAGAAAAAACATCAGTTTTAAATTGATCATTAAAATCAAAACTTGGTGCTTTTATTTCAATTATATCCTGGCCAATTTGGTTTTTTATGGCATCATCAATTAACCATTTATTTGGTTCTATACCATAATAATTAGACTTGTCTAAATAATTTAAAATTAATTTTCCCGCTCGAAGAGATCCACAACCAAAATCTAACAAAGAATGGTTAGAGCGTAGTCCTAAACTAGAAAGTAAACGAAATTGTGTAGCCCCCATAAAATCATATTGATTTGGAGGTCCAACATATGCCATGTAGTGACTGTCGCCTGATTTTAATTTAGAAATATCTATAGTTGCTCCTCATTTATTTAATTGCTAAGTGGAGGCGGGGAGAATCGAACTCCCGTCCGAAATAAAGCTATGCAAGATATCTACATGCTTAGTCATCTGATTAATTTCTTATTTGAACCTGTATCAGAGACAAAAACAAGACCAAACCAGCCTGCTAAAATTTCATCTTAAAATCGCAAGCACTTTTAAGACTAGCCTATGTAAATGACGTCCCTAATTCAAACCATAGACTTATTTGAAAAGGAACGAGCTGCTAGACTACGCTGCAGCCATATAGCCGTAATCGGCATTTATAGTTGTAACAGATGATTTAGGAGGGAACTGTTATCCTCCGCATGCCATCTTACACTTCTTTTATCTCGTCGAAACCGATCGCCCCCAATTATCAAAAAGCTCTGAATAAGAAAAAATTAAGCCTATATACAAGAAAAGGCTCTTAGCGCCAACCCTGAGCCTTTTCATAAAGTTGAATTAATTTAACAACAGTTTTTAATTCATTTGTCATCCTCTTTTCTTAGTACTTCTTTTTAAAAGTTTTTCACAAAAAGAGGCTATAAAGTATATACCATGTTGAAAATTAATGGCAACCGATAATGTTGACTTTTTTATTTTTTTTGGATTTTATTTAATTTTCTATTTGTTTGATATTCTGAAAACGGTCTGTTTTAAAAAATCCACTAAGATTCAATTACTATAAATTTTAGAAAAAAATAATACCTTTATTACAATGATATCAATCAAGTTCTAGGTTTTATTGTTTGTATGATGAGAATTAAATTTGTTGATGATTCGTTCACTAATTACAAGTCGTAAGATTATACTATTATCATTTTCAATATCTTTCAATTTCTTTTTTTACAATTGTTCATCTGTTGTGAATACAAATTCAAATGAAGAAAGTAGTAATCGAATTGTAAAGATTAAAAATAAAAATGGTTCAATTGTGCGTTTCACACATAAATATCAAAAAAGCACATTGAAAGCATTACCAATAATTATTTCAACAGGCTTAATTGAAGGTGAAAAAAATCAATTCACTGAAATAGAGTTTAGAGTATACAATAAAAAAAGTTTAATTAATTATGAATTTATAGAAATGTATAATGTTCATGGGGATAAATGGGAATGGTTTGTAAAAAAAGGAAATAAAATTTTTATTAAAAAACGAAATTACACTATAGAATCATATACAGAACGAATCGATTCAAAAATTGATGAATTAGAAAAATTTTTTCAACACCAACCTATCTATTTAAAATATGATAGTAATTCTAAAAACTTTAAACGCTTAGAAAACAAACATGTAAAATCATTAATAAAAATTCTGAACTTTGCTCAAAATGATTTTTGATTATGAATGATAAAAACACCCAACAACAAGAGAATGCTATACTCAGCTTAATATCTAATATTGTAATTCCTGTATTAATTTTACGAAAGGGTAGTGGATGGTTAGATAATATATTAGAAAATTATATTGATACAGAGCTTATAAATATAAATACTGCTTCAATTGCATTTTTTATCGCTCTCCTTTTCCCTTTCATTTATTTTTATTATGATTTAAATAAACGTAAAAATGTTAATTTCATTTCTATCATAGGTTTTGTTAATGTATTACTAACTGGAGGGATTGGTATCTTTGGGGCACAATTTGGTTTGTCAAAAAATTGGTTTATAATAAAGGAAGGGTCCCTGCCCCTGGTCATTGGTTTTATGCTTTGGATGATGAGTAAATTTAAAAAAGAATCATTTAATGCAATTTTGTTAAACGAAATAATATTTGATACCGAGAAAATAAGAGGTGCTATTTCTGATGACAAAAAGTCAAGACTACAAAGTTTATCAAGAAAAGCAGGTTTTTATTTAATTATAGGTTTTTTTATTAGTTCAATTATTCAATTTATCCTTGCTTCACTAATTGTTATTTCAGACCCTGGACATCCTGATTTTAATAAAGAAGTTTCAACAATGACATGGGTAAGCTACTTTGCTGTTATGATACCCACTATTCTCGTAGTCGGAAAAGGCTACCTAGGTTTAATATCAGACTTAGAAGATCTAACAAAACTAAATAAAGAGGATTTTCTTAGAACTTAGTAATTGTTTTGTATCAAAAATATCAAATGTTCAGCCACTTATTTGTGGGATGTTTTTGTTCAAAATATGATAAGTAAATTTGAATGAATATGTCGACAATAATTTTCTTATTAATATTTACTTCCAGTACCGCACAAACAATTATTATACGTGATATTCAGACAGGAATACCACTTAAAAATGTGAATGTTTTCAAGGATACTATTGGCACAACAACTGATAATGAAGGTTTGTGTAATCTTGATATTTTTCAAACAGATGATCTAATCACTTTTTCTTTGATAGGTTATAAAACAATTACATTACATATTAATAAAATACCAAACATCTTTTATATGCAAAATGAATCTATTCCCATGGATTTAATCAATGTATTGGGTAAAAGTAAAAAATCAAAAAAAAGTTATTTAAGACTAGAAAGAGATGTAAGAAAAGTATATCCATATGCTAAAACATTATCAAAACTATTGATTGAATACGATTCAATCATTGATAGTCTTGACCATTATTCTGGAGTTTTTAGATACCAAAAAAAAAGAATAATTTTTTCAAAAATTGAAAAAGCATTGATTACAAGATATGGCTATTCAATCAAAAAGTTAACTAAACGTCAAGGAAGAATATTAATCAGGTTAGTAGATAGAGAGACTAATAGAACTTCCTATAATATTATTAGAGATTTTAGAAATATTTTTAATGCAGGATTTTGGCAATTAACTGCAAGAATTTTTGGACACAACTTAAAATCAGTTTACAATCCTCAAAAAGGTGAAGATCGTTTAATTGAATTCATAATCGTAAAAATTGAAAATAGAAACCATATATTGAACAAAAAAAGCTATTAGATTTTTTAATGCTTGTTATAAATAATTAGTATATTAGTAAATGAAAAATTATTTTGTTTATGTTATAGAGCTGGATGAAAAAGTAGCAGAACTTCAAAAATTTAGAAAAAAAAACCCTATGTTTATCAAAGGTAATAGCTGTTTTTATATAGGGCAATCAATAAGAAAACCAGAATTGAGATTTGAACAACACAAAGAAGGCTATAAAGCAAATAAATATGCAAAAAAATTTGGGTTGAAATTACGACCTGATCTTTATGAAAAATATAATCCTATCCCTACCAGAAAAGATGCAGAAGAAATAGAAACAATGCTTGGTAAAAAATTAAGAAAAAAAGGAATTGGCATTTGGTTTAATTAAATAAAGTCTATTAACTATGCAAGAATATGATAAAAAAGAATTATATAAAAGAAGACCTCTAAATTTTATTGCAATTGCTCTTTCATTAATATTAATAATTTGCGCTATTTATTTGATGCAATAGATATAACTATTTTTTTTATCAAAGATTGAAACACCATGACATATAAAACAATCCATATTTTATTTGCTCTTTTAGGAATAATTATAACTATTATATCTATAAGGTATTTATTATTAATACCCCTACTAATTGGAATTTTTATTTTAATTCAAGGATTATGGGGTATTTTAAAGATTAGATGAAATATTTATTTATAATTATCCAGTTTACAATATCTATTCTAATTTTTCCTAAAAATTTACCAGCTCAAAATTCATATAATATTAATTCTCTATTAAAAAGCGATGGTATTTATAAATCAAAAAATGAAACTGAACCTGCTAATGGATTAGTTTATAATTTGATCAAGAATAAAAAAGTAAAAATGGGCAATCTAATTAATGGTAAAAAACATGGTAGATGGATAGAATGGCACCCAGATGAGAGAAGACTAGATGAAAACTATAAACATGGGCTATTAGATGGAAATATTTCCTTTTATTATAAAAGTGGACAACGAGAATGGAGGTATACATTTAACAATGATGTTCTAGATGGAATACATACTAAATGGTATATAAATGGTAAAAAAATGAAAGAGGGTTTTTTTGAAAATGGAAAAAGTGTTGGTATTTGGGTTTGGTGGGATCAAAATGGAAATATTATAAGAAAAGAAAAATTTCCACATCGAAAAAAAGGAGCTTACAATGAACATAAGGAATATAAGTTGGTTGAAAATATCAAAGGTACTTTTGATTAATTTTTGTTATAGTTTGATTTTTTAATCTTAACATGCATTACTAAAACCAGGATAAGCAAATGAATAAATATAGAATATTAAAAAATGGAGATAAAGTAGAGGAATTAAATAATTCCATACAACTTATAATCAAAACAAAGTGCCCAACCAAATGGGTAATAGAAGATTTAGAAACCGGGCAAAGGTATCGTGCTAATGGGAATACAGAAATAGGGAAAATGTTTACTCCAATTAATAATTAAAAAATAAGAATTAGGATAATACCAATTTTTATACTTTAGAATCTTATTATGGTAAATATTTTTGATATTTATTATTGTTTTTTATTGTTCCATTTAACTCATTTATGAACTTATTTTCATAGGTGAATGATAGTAAATGATATGGGTAAATTTAAAGACCAAATAAAAACAATTATTTTTGGCACTGATACCCCAATGGGGAAACTCTTCGATATTATGTTAATTATTGCTATTGTAATGAGTGTTTTTCTGGTAATGTTAGATAGCGTTGATAACTTCAATGACTCTTATGGGAATATTATTCATACCGCTGAGTGGGGTTTCACAATCTTGTTTACAATTGAATATTTCCTAAGAATTTATTGTATCCGGTTACCATCCAGTTACATATTTAGTTTTTTTGGTGTTATTGATTTTCTAGCATTAATCCCAACATATATTAGTCTTTTATTCCCAGGAGCAGCAGTTTTTTCAGTGATAAGAGTTTTGCGGGTACTTCGAGTTTTTAGAGTATTAAAACTAGTGCAGTTTATGGGTGAAGCTGAAATCCTTAGAAAAGCTATGATTGCCAGTAAAAGAAAAATATTTGTTTATTTATTTTTCTTGCTAAACCTTGTGATTATTCTCGGGTCAATTATGTATTTAATTGAAGGAGAGACTTCAGGATTTGATAGCATCCCTAGAAGTATCTACTGGGCAATAGTAACTCTCACAACAGTAGGTTATGGTGATATATCACCCGTTACAAATTTTGGTCAGTTCATAGCAGCAATCATAATGATTATGGGTTATTCAATTATAGCTGTACCTACTGGCATAGTTACATCAGCAATGCATTTCACAGATGATAAAACAAAAACAACATGCATGGTCTGTGAAGATAGTCAACAGAGTTTAAATGCAAAATTTTGCAATCATTGCGGGGCTACAATGAATAATAATCAAAAGAAAAATTGATTATCATATAAATTAAGGAACTTTTAGAGCTTTAGATAAAATATATAAGCTCTCTTCAAGTTGATCACTACTAATTGTAAGTGGCATTAAAGTACGAATTACATTCCCATCAGTACCAGCTGTTATCATAATCAATCCATTATTCATAGCATATTTGTAAATACGTAAAGTATGATCTTTATCTGGCAGTCCAGTATCTGGATTACATATGACTATCCCTTGCATTGCTCCAACACCTCTTATTTTTTTTACCCATGGACTGGATTTCTGTATGCTTTGTACCATAACTTTTACTTTGTTTCCAATACTAATTGCCCGTTCTGGTAATTTTTCCTCCTCCATGATATCCAACACAGCTAACGCAGCTGCACATGCTACTGGATTTCCCCCAAAAGTACCACCTATACCACCAGGGTGAACTGAATCCATTATTTCTTTTTTACCAATAACTCCACTTAAAGGCAATCCACCAGCAATTGATTTTGCTAAAGTCATTAAGTCTGGTTCAATTTTATATTGCTCCATTGCAAATAGAGTCCCAGTGCGACCAAATCCTGTTTGAACTTCATCTGCAATTAAAATGATACCATTTTTATCACAGAACCTCCTTAACTCTATCATTGCGTCAAAAGCTACCGGGATAAAGCCTCCCTCCCCTGCAATTGGTTCAATTACTACACATGCTATAGTTTCAGGATCAAAATCTAGGTTCGTTAAATCTAATTTTTCTGTGGGAAACTCTATACGATAAATGTTATCAACAAATGGGCCGAATCCTTTTTTATATGGATCTTCTTTATAAGTCATTGACATTGTCATTTGGGTTCTACCATGAAATGCATGAGAGAAAACAAGTATTCCATTTCTATTTGTGTATGACTTGGATATTTTAATGGAATTTTCAACTGCCTCAGCACCAGAGTTAAAAAAAGCTGTTTTACAATCCCCTGAAATTGGAACTACATTAGATAATCTTTCAGCGAGTTCTACGTAAATATCATAAGGAGTTACAGTAAAACAAGGATGAATAAAATTTTTTACTTGTTCAGTGATTGCATAAATTACTTTTGGATGGCAGTGTCCAACATTCATTGTGCCAATC
>CAZPIF010000029.1:2961-11113 GCA_964586565.1 uncultured bacterium | reverse complement strand
GCCTACTTTACCAGATTCTTCACTTTTTAGAAATAAATCGTAAAGGATTACAGCAATTATTACTACCGATAGTAATAATTCTGGATAAAAATAAGATAGACTTTGAAGATTATTCATTATTACATGCTTGCAAAAGTTGCAAATGAGACCACATGGTTGATTATGCTATCCATAGTTGCTGAGATGACATCAAGATATGGTGCTGGATAAATACCAAAAAATAATGTAATGACTAAGAGAGGAATAACAGTAAATAACTCTAATCGGTTTATCTCAGGTAAGTCTGAATATTTTTTATTTAATTCACCAAAAAATATTCTCTGAAATGCCCACAAAAAATAAGCCGCATTTAATAGAATACCTATTGTACTAGCAATGACTATACCTTTATAAACAGGAAATGCACCAATAAAGCACATGGCCTCACTGATAAAACCAGAGAGTCCAGGAAGCCCAAGACCTGCAAAAAAAGCTACTGCAGTAATACCAGTGTATACAGGCATTTGGCTTGCAAGCCCGCCAAAACCCTCTATGTCTCTATGATGGGCTCTTTCGTAAATAACACCTACAAGTATAAACAGCATAGCAGATATTGTGCCATGATTAAACATTTGAAATACAGCACCACCCAGCCCTGCTTGTGCAGCTTTCATATTTAATCCATGCGCCTCACCTGCAGCAACTACTGCCGCCATTCCAATTAAAGAATATCCCATATGATTTACACTTGAATAGGCAACTAATTTTTTTAGATCCTTTTGAGCTAAAGCACAGAGACCACCCCACACAACATTTACCAAGCCCAATAAAGCCAATGCAGTTGAGAACCAATAAACACCATCTGGCATTAGACCATAATTAACTCTTATAATGCCGTAGACACCAAGTTTTAATAGAATTCCTGCTAAGAGTACAGAGATTGCAGTTGGCGCTTCAACGTGTGCCAGTGGTAACCAAGTATGGAACGGGAAGACAGGTACTTTAATAGCAAAGCCAATGAATAGCAGAACCCATATCACTTTTATTGCACTCATTCCCCACCACATTATACCTCCAAGTGTCTCAGGTGCAGTTTTAGTGAGCTCTATTATATCAAATGTTTTACCACAATAAAAATATAGACCCAGAATACCAACAAGCATCAACACTGATCCAAATAGAGTATATAAAAAGAATTTTATAGCTGCATATTCTCTTTGAGGCCCACCCCACATTCCAATTAAAAAATACATTGGAAGCAACATTACCTCCCAAAATATATAGAATAAAAAGAAGTCTAATGAAAGAAACACACCCATCACACCTGTATTCAGCATTAAAAATAGAGCAAAATATCCTTTAACAGCCTTGTTAATGTTCCAACTGACAAATACCCCAATAAAAAATAGCATTCCTGTCAAAATGACCATTGGGAGGCTTAATCCATCAACACCCAAATGGTATGCAATATTAAAAGAGGGAATCCACTCTGCCCATTCCTTGAATTGCATGGATCCAATCTCTGTATCAAAATTACTCCATAATAATAAAGTAATCATGAATTGTGTTCCAGTTGTTACCGCAGCAGTGGTTCTTATCATATTTTCTTTATCACGCGGTATGAATGCGATGGCGACCATCCCAACGACAGGTAGCCAAATAAGCAAACTAAGAATATTTTCCATCTTGTCCTCTACTCACACATTTGTATTAAAATGATTGAATAACCATAAGAACGATTATCCCTGCTGTAACATACAGCAGATAATTTTGAAGTTTACCAGTTTGAATGGTTTTTAGTCGTCGGCCAACTAAAGCCGTTATTCGGCCCATGCCATCCACAATAATTTGGTCGATTACATCAAAATCAAATTTTCCGGTGATTTTACTAATCCAGTTGGTCAAACGACCAAAACCATTAATAAAATATTTGTCATATAGCTCCCAATCCAACCAAGCAATTTTATCAGCTAGCCTGAGAGATGGCTGGTAAATATATCTATTATAATTTTCGTCAAAATAATATTTATTTAGACTCCAATCATATAAAAAACCTGAACGCTTAGACCAAGCTTCAGGGGAAAGTCCTTTTTTAATATATGTTAGCCAGGAAAGAAAAATACCAATTGTAGCAACTGCAATTGACAAATACATTGCAAGATGATGTGCATGATGGGCTCCAGCCTTAATCTCTTTTGCAGTTAGATTACCCGGTACAGCAGCATCACTAGGTACAACCAGGTCTGTGAACCATCCATGAATAGAAATTGGGTTGAGATACGGTAAGGTATACCATACAAAAACACTCAATGTGCCAAGCAAGATAAGCGGACCTGTCATTTCTTTTGGTGACTCGTGAATATTATCAATAATTCCAGGAGTCTTTGGTTCTCCATGAAATGTGAGGAACATCATTCTAAACATATAAAATGCTGTAATTGCTGCCGCACCAAAACCAAAAACAGGAAGAAGAAAATGGCTTGGGTGGTGCTGCGCAAAAGAAAGCGTGCCTGCTAAAATCGCATCTTTTGAAAGAAAACCAGAGAATAAAGGTACACCAGCTATTGCCATTGTGCTTAATAACATAGACCAGTATGTGATAGGCATTTCATCCTTAAATCCGCCCATATTATGCATGTCTTGTGGATCTGTATCATGGTCATGCTTCTTATGAAGTGCATGATGCATTGCATGGATCACAGAACCGGAGCCATAGAAAAGGTTTGCTTTAAACATTGCATGGGTAAGCAGGTGAAAGAATGCCGCAGTATATACGCCTGTTCCTACTGCTAAAATCATATAACCAAGCTGACTAACCGTTGAATATGCTAGTACTTTTTTTATATCAGATTGAGTTATAGCTATTGTAGCAGCAAAAAATGCTGTAAAACCACCTATATATGCCACAACTAATAAAGCATCTGGAGTCAAGATTGGAAATATTCTAACTGAAAGATAGACACCAGCCGCAACCATTGTTGCAGCATGCATTAATGCAGAAACAGGAGTGGGACCCTCCATAGCATCAGGTAGCCATATGTGAAGCGGGAACTGCGATGACTTACCCATTGCTCCCATAAAAAGACCAACTCCTGCGATCGTAAGAGTGCTGCCTGCAATTAATCCTTTGGATACACCATCAAAAATATCTGAAAATGCAAATGAACCAATTGCACTGTAGAGTATCATAATTCCAATAAAAAAACCTATATCTCCTACTCTATTTGTCAGAAATGCTTTCTTGCTTGCATTTGCTGCAGATTCTTTTTCAAACCAATGACCAATCAACAAATATGAACTGACACCAACTAACTCCCAGAACATATACATTGACATTAAATTATTTGCCAGAACAATACCATTCATAGAAAAAGTAAATAGACCAAGATATGCAAAGTACCTTGAGTATCGAATATCACCCTTAAGATACTGAGTTGAGAAAATATGGGTACAGGTGGATATCAAAGCTACGACAAGCAACATGATCACTGTAATATTATCAACCAAGAAACCGAGCCTAATCTTGAATTCCCCCATGTCTAACCACGTAAAAGATGCTTCATGTTTGAACCCTGGATCATATTCTATAATCATTCTAACAAACATTATTATTGCAAGAACAAGAGTGATTGATATTGCACCAATGGAAACCCAATCACCCTGACGAGGTATACGTTTACCAAAAAATATTTGGATCAAAAAAGCCACTAATGGTAGAAATAAAACAACCAATGAATATTGTATAAATATGCTTGCCATTATTCTCTCATGCTTGACGCTTCATCAATATTTATGGTGTTTAAATTATTATATATGTTGATAACTATTGCCAGAGCAACAGCCGCTTCAGCAGCAGCAAGTACGATAACTATAAGTGCAAAAATATGGCCATCAAGATTCATCCCCCCGAAACGCGAAAAAGCAACAAAATTCAGGTTAGCCGAATTAAGAATTAATTCTACTCCCATAAGAACAGCGATTCCGTTTCTTCTGGTTATTACACCAAATAATCCAATAGAAAAAAGAGCCGCAGCAATAAACAAGTAATTATTAAGCTGATCCACTAATTCTCCTGCCTAGAAAGAATAGCAGCGCCAATTAATGCGCCCAGTAATAGAATAGAAGCTGCTTCAAATGGAAGTATGTATTTTGTCATTAATAGGGTTCCAACCTCATAGACAGTGCTTGATGGTTCAGCACCCGTTGACTCATACCATTGAGTTTTATTAATTACCATTACAAGCATTAGGAAAATCCAGAAACCTACTACACCTCCAACTCCCTGCTGAATATTAGTTTGAGATAACCTAACTGAAGAAATACGGTTTGTAAGCATAATCCCAAAAATAATCAGAACATTTATCCCACCAATATATACCAGTAGCTGAACGCCTGCTATAAAGTCTGCCCATAAATAAATATATAAACCAGCCACACCAAAGAGAGTAAACAACAAAGCAATAGCAGAGTATAATAATTGATTATTAAGAACTACAGTCATAGCAGAAACAATTGTAACTAAAGCAATAAACCAAAATAAAATATCAGCCATGTTTACTTGGATACCTCGGTGCTCTGATTCTTACTTAACATCTTATCCAACCCATCTTTACTACCAGGCTTAGCAAATCTGTAAATTAAATCACTTCGATCAGGCTCAGAAAATTCATAGTCAATTGGGTGTTTATTACCATTAGGCCCTCCTGTCATAAAAATACATTCCTCAGGACATGGATAAGTGCATAAATTACAATAACAACATTCTGTCATATCAATATCAAATCGCGTAACAACAAGAGCTTTTTTGGTGCCATTTGACGTTATTCCTCTATGCTTGATTTCTTTAATATCAGTTCCTCTGCTAGGTGCCTTTTCGGTTTCGATTTTTATACAATCAACCGGGCAAGCTCTTTCGCATTTTAAACAACCAATACAGTCATCCATATCTACATGAAGCCTTGACCTGATTACATTATAATTTTCATGGGGAAATCCAATATCTCTTTCGGGTCGAGGCCATCTTTCTTCTGGATATTGCAAAGTGGCAATTCCACTCCTAGCCCTAAAAAGGTGATTGAGAGTAATAAGCATTCCACCAGTTATAGTGGATACTGCTGTAAAAATATCTTTGAAATATTTAATCATTTAATTATCCTGTAACTATTGTCCATATTGCGACACCAAAAACATTAAATAAGCCTATAGGAATAAATACTTTCCAACAAACGTGCATCAACTGATCCACACGAAGCCTAGGAACCGTCCATCGTATCCAAATCATAACAAAGATTAATGCGAATGTCTTGCTAATCATCCAAAAAATACTCCATGTGGCAGTATTTAATAAATTTGGAAAAGGGCTCTGCCATCCACCGAAGAATGCGGCAGCGCTTACAGCACTGACAACAAACATATTTGCATATTCACTTAGAAAAAAAATAGCATATCTTGTGCCTGAATATTCGGTAACGAAACCAGCTACTAACTCTGATTCTGATTCAGGTAAATCAAAAGGCGTCCTATTAGTTTCAGCAAGGGTGCTTATAAAAAATATTATGAAAACAATAGGCATAAATGGATTGTCAAAAATAATCCAATTAAATAGACCGCCACTTTGGTAAGAGATAATCTCTTGCATACTCAAAGAGCCAGCTAACATTATAACAGCAACTAAAGAAATCCCTGCTGGTATTTCGTAACTAATGATTTGCGCAGCAGATCGCATACCTCAGTATAATGCCCACTTGTTATTAGATGACCATCCTGCTAAAATCAAGGCTATCACAGCAAGGCTACCCATTCCAACTATATAGAAAATTCCAATATTCATGTCTGCAATAATAATTTTTTCTCCAAATGGAACTGCGATAAAACTAGTAAGAGCACCAATAAATATTAAAAATGGTGCTAAAATAAATAGTGGCCTATCAGCACTTGCTGGAATAATGTCTTCCTTGATAAATAACTTAAGCCCATCGGCAACAGGCTGTAACAGACCCCACTTACCCGCATGAAGACCTGGACCTTGTCCCATTGGTCCTGTTTTATCCTGTATAAATGAGGAAACTTTTATTTCCGAATAAATAACGCCAAATCCATAAACAGTAATGAAGCCAAGTAACCCGGCGATTGGAAGGAGCATTGCAATTAAAAGAAATAATGAATTGCCTGAAAATTCTGGAAAAAGATTATTCAGATTATCATATATGAAATCAACGGTCATCTATCAATTTCTCCTAGAACAATATCCAAACTCCCAAGTATTGCAAGAACATCTGAAAGCAACCAACCAGATCCTATTTCATCAAGAACTGATAGGGCCGTAAAAGCTGGAGAACGCATCTTAAGTCGATAGGGTATGTTAGACCCATCACTTTCAATATAATAGCCCAAATCTCCCCTTGGCGTTTCTGTACGCGCGTATACGGAACCCTTTGGGGGTCGTATCTTCTTTGGAAGGGACTGGTGCACATCACCATCTTTTGGCATACTAGCGAGAGCCTGTCTAATAATTTTAACACTCTCTCTCATTTCAATAATTCTAATGTAGAATCTGTCCCAGCAATCACCTACAGTTCCTTTTTTGCCTTCACCGATGGGTATATCAAAATCAAATCTATCATATATTGAATATGGATCATCTTTCCGCAAATCCCACTTTACACCTGACGCTCTTAAGTTTGGCCCTGTTACACCATAGCTTATAGCAATATCTTTAGGCATAACACCTATATCTGCAGAACGCTCAACTAAAATTTTATTGTGTGCAAGTACATTTTCTAGCTCATCAATTTTTGGCTCAAAATAATCAAGGAATTTATAGGTTGATTCAACAAATCCTACCGGTATATCATGACTTAACCCTCCTATCCACATATAGTTGTAGAGCAGTCGAGCGCCGCAAGTTAATTCAAATAAATCTAGTATCCTCTCTCTATCCCTTAAAGCCCAGAGAAATGGAGTGAAAGCACCCAAATCTAGTCCAAATACTCCTGTGCATAATAAGTGACTAGCTATTCTCTGTAGTTCTGCCATTACAACTCTTATATGCTCGACTCTATCATTTACCTTAATATCCATTAACTTTTCCATAGCAACAACATATCCAAAATTCATTGACATTGATGATAGATAATCACATCGATCTGTAAATGGTATCACTTGCTCATAAGTAACATTCTCACAATGTTTTTCAAAGCATCTATGAAGATAACCCATATATGGAGTAATCTGAGAAACTACTTCACCATCGGTCCTTACCTGAAGACGCAATACCCCATGCGTTGCAGGATGCTGTGGCCCTATATTTAGGACCATCTCTTCGCCGTGAACTACTCCCATCCCTCTTTCATTTTAGGCACGACAATTCCATGATAGGTTTCTTGTACTTGGTAATCTTTTCTTAAGGGCCACCCTTCCCAGTCATCTGGCAATAAAATTCTTCTTAAATCTCTATGGCCTACATATTCAATCCCCAACATATCATATGTTTCTCTCTCAAACCAATCTGCAATTCTCCAAATTTGTTCTACGGAGGGCACTTTAGCATTTGATCGGGGAGTTGATATTCTTATCTCAATACAATGATTATGCTTCATTGAATGTAAATTATGTCTGGATTCAAGAATATTATCTCCAACATCTAAACCTAACTGACATTGCAATGAATCAAAATAAAGGCTTGGATCTTCTTTCAACCATTTTGCAATATCTAACCACTGGTCAGTTTTAATATACAAGAAATGATCTGATGAATTATCATCTAATGAATCTGGGAATTTTTTTTCTAGTAATTTTTTAACCTTTTCATTGATACTTTCGGTTACTTTAGTATTATTTTTTGTTATATCATCAGAGCTTTTAGATGCACCAGCAGAAGAGATCTTAGGCATTGGGGGACGATCAACTGTACCTTTCTTTACCTTCATTATCATTGCCTTTGCCTTTGCTCGGACAATCTTATCTTCACAAGAATTCACAGCGTCCATGTCACCATCTAAACCTTGGTTGACTAATAATGATATCATATCATCTTTTGATAAAGAATCAGCTGTATTATTAACGGTATCTGATGAAACCGAATTAGGAACTTCAGGCATTGGAGGACGATCAACTGTGCCTTTCTTTACCTTCATTATCATTGCCTTTGCCTTTGCTCGGACAATCTTATCTT
>CAZPIF010000029.1:0-2861 GCA_964586565.1 uncultured bacterium | reverse complement strand
CACAAGAATTCACAGCGTCCATGTCACCATCTAAACCTTGGTTGACTAGTATGACTATTTGTTGATCTTTATCTTGGCTCATGCCATTTTACGAGTTAGGGGACGATCTTCAAGTATTTGTTCTTCCAATTTAAGAAGACCTTCTATTAGTGATTCTGGACGAGGAGGACAGCCTGGGACATATACATCAACAGGGATTACAATATCCACTCCTTTCAAAACATGATAACCATGCTGCCAATAAGGCCCTCCACTCGTTGCACAGGAACCCATGGCAACAACATATTTTGGATCAGCCATCTGCTCATATAACTTTTTTACTCTTATCGCCATTTTCATAGTTACTGTTCCAGCAACAATCATTACATCAGCTTGCCTAGGCGAAGATCTTGGTATAAAACCAATCCTTTTTATATCATGTCGAGGAGCTGCAGCTGCCATCATTTCAATTGCACAACACGCCGTTCCAAATTGAAAAAACCAAGGACTGGTACTACGACTCCAGTTGAGTAATTTTTCTAATTTTGCTACAATAACATTATCTTGTTGAAATTTATTTGTTAGTAATCCCATTTATTTTTCCTGTTTTATTGCAATTTTTTGATATCTGCCAGTCCCATATCGCACTCTACGCTTAACCCAATCTAGATCAGATTTAACCCAAACATAAGCTAGTCCTACAACAAGAATAGTTAGAAATATTCCCATTTCTATAAGAGCCAAAAGACCTAAATCTTTGAATACAACAGCCCAAGGAAAAAGGAAAACAACTTCCACATCAAATATTAAGAATATCAATGCAATGACATAGAATCGGATATTAAACTGTAGCCAGGCAGGACCTTCTACTACTTCGCCACACTCATAAGTTTCCAATTTTTCTTTAGTTTTATTCGATGGAGCTACTAACCACCCTATAATCAAAGGTACAATCACAAAGATTACAGCCACAACCGCGGCAAGAAAAACAGTTCCAAAGTCTCTATACATTTATTTCATTTGCGAGGGATAAACAGCCACTAAATTTAATCCGTTATATTTTGCTTAGTCAAACTAAAGTTGAATAATATATAATAACTTAAATAATAGTTAAAATTTCAAAACATAGTAGTTGTATTCATCTACTTTAATCTAAGTTTTTAAATGTCATTTATTAATTCCACGATAAATATGAGTATACAATTTCTACCAAAATGGTTTGCAAAGTCTTTTGCTAGTCCATACGTAGCTGGTGAGACAGTTAATGAAGCCCTGGGCAAAGTAAGTGAACTCAATGAAAAAGGATTTAGCGCAACTATAGATATACTTGGGGAGCATGTAAAAAAAATTGAACATGCTCGAGAAATAACAAAACAATACACCTTACTTTATGAACAAATTGATGACCAAGACCTTGATTGTACGGTATCAGTAAAACCAACTCACATAGGTCTCATGATATCAATTGAAGAAGCCGTTTTAAACATGAGGAGTATTCTATTGAGTGCCAAAAAATTTGGTAATTTTCTAAGGATTGATATGGAAAGCTCTCAATATACCGATGAGACCTTTAACATTTATAAAGAATGTAAAAAGATTCATGATAATGTTGGTTTTGCTTTGCAGGCTTATTTATATAGAAGCGAAAACGACCTAAGAAAATATATTGATAACAACCTAAACATAAGAATTTGTAAGGGTATATACAAGGAGCCTCTAAATATTGCATATCAAAACCGTGAAGAAATAAGTAATAATTTTTTAATTCTTGCAAAAGAAATGGCTGTTCGTGGAGGTTTTTGTGGATATGCAACACATGACCAAAATCTTATTGACCAACTTTTAGAGTGGATAAAAACAGAAAAAATTTCACCTAATTTGTTTGAGTTCCAGGTACTCTATGGAGTACCCATGTCAGGCAGGCTTGAAGAACTAATAAAAGAAGGTTACAAGGTGCGTGTTTATGTACCTTTTGGTCCAGATTGGTTTGATTATTCTATTAGAAGATTAAAAGAAAATCCAAGTATAGCAGGTTATGTAATCTCAAACCTATTTAAAAGATGGAAAAAATTGAAAAAATAAAAGAAATACTCAGTTTTAAAACTATTGCAGTAGTGGGCTTTAGCCCAAACCCTCAACGACCTAGTCATTATGTTTCAATCTACATGAAAACTAACGGTTATAGTATAATTCCTGTGAATCCTGGTTATGAAAAAATCGCAGATATGCGTTGTTATCCTGACTTAGAATCAATTGAAAAAGATATAGAAATAGTTAATATTTTTAGGAGATCGGAGCATGCACCACCTATAATCCAATCATCAATAAACGTTAGTGCAAAAGCAATTTGGATGCAGGATGGAGTAGAGCATGAAAATGCGGCAAAAATCGCCAAGAATGCAGGAATTATGGTAGTAATGAATAATTGTTTACTTCGAGAACATAAGAGACTAAATAATATAGGAAATTAAATAATTATTTTTTATTGCTCCCCTCTTTTACCCCAACCCATCTTTTTCCTAAGGGTTTCAAAATAATCCGTATCTTCAAAATCAATCAGATTAACTACATGATCTGATTTACATATTCTGACTTCTGATGTACAATCTAATGAATCATGAATTTGACCATCAGCGATAAATTGAATTAAATCATTTGTCTTACTAAAATTAATAATTATGGTTGATGAAGCGGGAACAACTAGTGGACGTGAAGTTAAAGAATGAGCAGCAGAGGGTGTAATAATTAATGAATCTACTTTTGGAGTAACTATGGGCCCTCCTGCCGATAATGAATAAGCGGTTGAACCAGTCGGGGTTGATATAATGAGACCATCAGACCTGTATTCACTTACTCTATGGCCATCAACACTTATAGAAGCA